>CACWLH010000003.1 GCA_902761625.1 uncultured Erysipelotrichaceae bacterium | reverse complement strand
TCAAAATAGAAAACTGATCGAATGAACTTCTTTGAGTCACTCGACCAGTTCTTAATTACATCTGATTGTTTGTCAAGCCAGAAAAGTTACTGGCATTGCGTAATATGGCAGCCCTTTTTTGCTTTGTGCCATTTTTTTTGTTATTTAATCGATATTTGTTGACATGTCAACAAAACCGGCTCATATTGGAATTATAGAGTTAATTCAAAAAAAGGGAAGGAGAACAGTATGATTAATAGATTTGACCGTTTCACTTCATCCGTTTCGTCAATTATGCAGAGTATCAGCCGGATCAAGAAAACCGAAATGCAGAGATATGGACTGCGCAGCGGTCATGTTGACTGTCTGCGTCTTCTCAACGAACATCCCAAGGGACTGACATCCAGAGCGCTTTCCGAACTCTCTGATATGGACAAGGCGGCTCTATCCCGCTACATGGACCAGCTGGAAGAAGTGGGCTTTGCTTATATCGATGAGGATGAGGATAAGAAATACAAGCGCAGATGGGTGCTGAGCGAAAGAGGAATGGAAACCGCAAAGGATGTGGACAGAAAGATCGAACTGGCTGTATCCGCAGTCGGTGACTTCCTCAGCGATGAGGAACGCGAGTCATTGTACAGAATGCTCGAACAGATTGACACCAATCTGAAAAAGCAGTTCAATGCGTCTCAGGGCGAAGAGAACGAAGCATAACCATATACAGTTCTGATCACGGTCACAAAAAAATCCGGAGTCTGTATCCTGTTATACAGATTCCGGATTTTTCAGATGTCAGATTCTTCTGAGGAAATCCTCAATGAAGCATGATTCGTATTCATGCGCTTTGTCATTGGGATGGGTGTTGTGCGGATAATCCACCGCCTGTTTCAGCATGACCGTCTTTTTGACTTCTGCGGAGATATCGGGATTCTGGGAGCGGATCATGACCGGAGTGAAGCGGTCGCCGTTCATGTCAATGTAGGGGATACCGTATTTCTTTGCCATATTGATCTGTACGGTTCTGTATTCCTCACGGTCGCATCCGTTTGAGACAAGCATACCGATATGGGCAAACGGCCGGTTTTCAATCAGCCAGGAAAGCACCTCATTCCATGCGCCGCAATAGGTGGCAGTTGTCTGATCGTCCATTGTGCCGATGGGAATCGGACCGGTCGGATCTTCGCCGTCTTTGGCTTTGCCGTGCTCATGATGGAATCATTGATGCCAAGATAAATCGTGATGTAATCCGCATCTGAGGGAATGCTGCGGTAATAGAATTCCTGGGTGGGATCGGTGAGGCTGTTATGGAAGGTATTGTCGGCCGGATAGCCAAGACATCTGCCGCCCTCAAAGAAGCGCACAATCTCCATGAGGTTGCGCTCTGCGATAAAGTAAGGATATGTTTTCGGCATGCCCTTGCAGAAGCCATCTTCAAACACGCTGCCAGTGACACCGGAGGTGAAACTGTCTCCGCATACCGCCCATTTCTTTCCGTAAAGGATGTTTCCGTTATATTCAGTGCTGTTCATAATCTTCTCCACATCTGTTTTGATGCATATGGAAATGTAGCACAGCTGCGCAGGATTGATAATCTATGGAAGCGATATGTCAAAACAGTTTGAAAAACAGTAAAATAAAATTAAGAGAGGTGTAAAACTAATGAGTATTGCAGTGAATCTTTATTATACGGGCAAAAACGGAAACGCCCGCAAATTCGCGGAAGAGATGGAAAGCAGCGGAACAGCGGACAGAATCCGCGCCGAAGACGGAAATGAAAGATATGAATATTTCTATCCGAAGAACGATCCGGAAACAGTTCTGCTGATTGACATGTGGAGAGATCAGGAAGCCATCGATGCCCATCACGCATCCGAGATGATGGGAATCCTCGCGGCGCTCAGAGAGAAATATGACCTGACCATGAAGGCCGAGCGCTACGTCACTGATGAGGCAGGCATTTCCGAAAAAGACCGTGCCTTCCTCAGAGAGAAATAATTTTCAAAGATTTTCATAATAGTTTTCATAATTTTTACAAACTGTATGGTATTTCTGTTGAAATACCGGGCAATGAATGATAATATACACAACATGATAGAGGCGCGGATGCGACAAAATCAGGCACAGCCGGCAGGCGTTACGATACCTGGTCAAAGCAAGTCCGCCGAACTGTCTGTCAGGGCGCTGGCAGATGGTGGGCGTGCAGAAAAGATCTGTACGACTGTCTACTGAAGTAGGAGTGCTATCTGGATGGTATTTATTTATGCCGGCGGATGCACTCTGCCGGCATTTTATTTAGGAGGAGCCTATGACTGAAATCGGCGGAATGAACATCAGGGAACTTGCGGAAACATACGGAACACCGCTGGTTGCCTATGACGAGAACATGCTCAGAGACAAACTGGAATCATTCACAAAACATTTCCGTTCGGATACAATCCGCACGGATGTGGTCTACGCGTCCAAGGCATTAAACTGCAAGGCCATGATCTCCCTGGTTTCAGAATACGGCTGCTGTCTGGATGTTGTTTCCGGAGGCGAGCTGTATACGGCCTGGAAGGCGGGCTTTGACTGCTCAAAGATCTTCTTCCATGGCAACAATAAAACACCCGAAGAAATCCGCATGGCGCTGGATTGCGGTGTCGGAACAATCGTCATCGACAATGTCATGGAAGCCCAGGAGCTCATCCGCCAGATCGAAGGCACCGACAGACAGATCCGTGTCTTCCTGCGGGTCAATCCGGGCATTGAGGCACATACCCACCAGTACATCGTGACCGCTCATGTGGATTCCAAGTTCGGCATCTCCATGCTCGACTGGGATGAGATCGCCTATGTCACTGATCTTTTTGAAGGCTGCGACAATACGGCATTCGAAGGAATCCATGCCCACATCGGTTCGCAGATCTTCGACAAGCAGGCTTATTCAGAGCTTGTTAAAAAGATGTTTGCCTTTGCGGCAAAGATGAAAAATGAGCTTGGCGCGGATATCACTTCGGTCAATCTCGGCGGCGGCTTTGCGGCGCTTTACACATCAAAGGATCATCCGATTCCGGTCGATGAGGTCTGTGATGAAATCATCAGCGCATGTGAGGAAGCCAACCGTTCCATCAATAATCAGATCAGACGCGTATTGATTGAACCGGGCCGCTCGATTGTCGCTGAGGCAGGCTACAACCTCTACAGAGTCGGCTATATCAAAAAGACACCGAACAAACTTTACGCATTCGTGGACGGCGGTATGAGCGACAATATCCGTCCTGCCCTGTATCAGGCGGAATATGATGCCTTCATTGCCGGCAAAGAGGATGAAGAAAAAACCGCCACATATACAATCGCAGGCAAGTGCTGTGAATCAGGCGATATCCTGATCCAGTCCATCGCTTTACCGCAGGTGAACACCGGCGACATTCTGGTCATGAAAACAACCGGCGCCTACGGTTATTCGATGGCCAGCCATTACAACAAGCTTGCGCTGCCGGCAGTCGTCTTTGTCAAAGACGGACAGGTGCGTGAAGTGATTGAAAGAGAATCATACGAGCATCTGATTTCGCTCGAAAAATAGGAGGATAAAAACATGATTAAGGGTTCCATTGTAGCGCTGATCACACCGTTTCATGAGGATGGCAGCGTAAACTTCGAAAAACTCGGCGAACTGCTCGAATGGCATGTCGCAAATTCCACCGACGGCATTCTGGTGCTCGGTACAACCGGTGAAAGCACAACCATGACACATGAAGAGGATGACGCGGTTGTGGAGTTCACACTGAAAACAGTCAATCACCGTGTTCCGGTCATTGCCGGCTCCGGTTCCAACGATACCAACACCATGCTCTACAAGAGTAAGAAATATGCGGATATGGGCGTGGATGCGCTGCTTGTCATCACTCCTTATTACAACAAGGCGAATGAGGAAGGCATGATCCGCCACTTCACAACGGTTGCGGATGCGGTCAGTGCACCGCTGATTCTCTATAACGTTCCGGGCAGAACCGGATGTTCCCTGAGTGTCAGCGCGGTTGAAAGACTGTCAAAGCATCCCAACATCATCGGCATCAAGGAGGCCAGCGGCAACATCTCCTATGCGATGAGCATTTCCCGTTATCTGAGCGATGACTTCGTCATGTTCAGCGGCAACGATGACATGGTCATCCCGCTGCTTTCCATCGGCGCAAGCGGTGTGATCAGCGTATTTGCCAACACCAATCCGAAAGAGTGCCATGACATGGTCGCAAAATGGTTTGAAGGCGATCAGGCCGGCGCGCTTGCCATCCAGCAGAAATATCTGGATTACATCCATGCACTTTTCTGCGAAGTCAATCCGATCCCTGTCAAGGCGGCTCTCAATGCGATGGGCAAAGAGGTCGGCGGATACAGACTTCCGTTATATGAGATGGCGGAAAAGAATCACGAACATCTGCTTGATGAAATGAGAAAGGCCGGTATCTTATGAAAATCATCGTCGGCGGCAAGGGAAGAATGGGCCAGCTGATCGCAAAGACAGCGGAAGAAAAAGGCCATACCGTCATCGGTCTGTTTGATTCGTTCAATCTTGATGAACTCAAAGCGGCAGACAAAGCGGATATGATCATTGATTTCTCCCATCGGGACAACCTGGGATGGATCATCGATTACGTGAATGAAAACAATTGTGCGCTTGTATACGGCACAACAGGTCTTTCACAGGAACAGAAAAACGAACTCTTTGCACTGGCTGAAAACCATCCGGTTTTCTACAGCGCGAACTTCTCATACGGTGTTGCAGTATTGCAGGAAATCCTGAGAAAAGCGGTGCCGATGCTGAAAGACACCTTTGATATGGAACTGGTGGAAACCCACCACAACCAGAAGGCCGATGCGCCAAGCGGCACAGCCAAAGCCATCCTGGAAATCCTCAATCCGGACAATGAGTTTGAGGAGGTATACGGACGCAACGGCATGTGCGGCGCAAGGAAAAAGGAAATCGGCGTGCATGCGCTTCGAGGCGGAACCGAAGCGGGCGAGCATACCGTTCACTTCTTCGGCAACAATGAAAGCATCACCATTACCCATCATGCGGATAACCGGCAGATCTTTGTCAACGGCGCCATCCGCGCTGCTGAATATCTCGAAGGCAAAGAAGCCGGTCTGTACAATATGCAGAACCTTCTGAACGGCGATTAGAAAAGAGGAAAAGAAAATGACAGTCAGAATCGGAATCCTTGGTTACGGCAACCTCGGCCGCGGCATCGAATGCGCGGTCAGAGAAACAGAAGACATGGAACTGTGTGCAGTCTTCACAAGACGCGATCCTTCCTCCATCACCCTGAAAACAGAAAATGTTCCGGTTGTCAGCGTCAGTGACATTCTGGATTGGAAAGACAGAATCGATGTGCTGGTTCTGTGCGGCGGAAGCGCGACTGATCTGCCTGTGCAGACACCGGAATACGCGAAGTATTTCAATGTGATCGACTCTTTCGATACCCACGCAAACATTCCTCAGCATTTCGATGCTGTTGATGCGTCCGCAAAGGAAAGCGGACACACCGCAATGATTTCCGTCGGATGGGATCCGGGCATGTTCTCTTTGATCAGAGCATATTCCAGTGCGATTCTTCCCAATGGAAAAGACTACACATTCTGGGGCAAGGGTGTGTCCCAGGGCCATTCCGATGCGATCAGAAGAATCGAGGGTGTCGCTGATGCCAAGCAGTACACCATTCCGGTTGACGCAGCCCTGGAAGCTGTCCGCAATGGCGAAAACCCCGAGCTGAGCACAAGACAGAAGCACACACGTGAATGTTTCGTTGTTCTCAAGGAAGGCGCGGATGCGGCAAAGGTCGAAAAGGAAATCGTCGAGATGCCTAACTACTTCAGCGATTATGATACAACTGTGCACTTCATCTCCATGGAAGAGCTGAAGAGAGATCATTCCGAACTGGCCCATGGCGGCTTCGTGTTCCGCTCCGGCGTCACCGGCATGAACCATGAGCACAAGCATGTCATCGAATTCTCATTGAAGTTGGATTCCAATCCCGAATTCACCTCCAGCGTGATCATCGCCTATGCCAGAGCGATTGCCCGCTTAAGCGCGAAGGGCGACTTCGGCTGCAAGACCGTCTTCGATATTCCGCCGGTTCTTCTGAGTGAGATGAGCCCGGAAGAGATGCGCGCGCACATGCTTTAATCGCATTTGCCAAATTGAATGAAACTGTATGGAAATCGTGGTAAATCCATTGTAAGACAGGAGTTTTTATTATGACGAACCCACACAGTGCTTAAAGGATATCAACACAAAAAAGAAAAGGTCATCAACACAAAGTTGATAACAACACCCTTTAAACACAAAATGTTTAAAGCTCATCCATACAACAAAGTAATTTAGATGTCTCAAAAAAAATATCCGCATCTCTTCTGTTCAGAGGAAGAAGATCAACGGATATTCTTTTCATTTGCTCAGAAGTGTCGCGATTCTGTTCATCAGAATCTCGATGAAGACCATGAAGACTGCCTGATCATCAAGGAAAGAAATATTGCTGTCACGGGAAATCCTGGGCAGGACAATATACTTTTCGCATTTCTTCTTGAAGGGAAGGGCCTGGCTCATCGTGAAGCAGAAAACAGAGCATTGATTCTCGGCAAGATTTGTGACGATGGGGTTATAAATGCCGGCGTTGTCAGAAACGGTAAATACGATAACACAGTCGCCGGCTCTGCATACGTCCTCAAGGTCGGTCATGACGGTGGTGTCGGAAACCGCTTCGGCATCTACGCCGATTTTGCCAAGGCGCTGTCTCATCTGCATGGCGCTGTTAAAAGTGCGGTTGAATCCGAAAAGCTTGATCCTTCTTGCGCTGGTGAGTTTCTGCGCGATTGCATCCAGTTCCGTGCGGTCAATCATTTCCTTGATCTGCGAAATATAGGAAGCGTATGTATCGCAGATTGCATCGACAGGATCTTTATGATCCTCATCGGTGCCGCTGTTGGCCGATACAAGGAAGCGGGAAAGGTCGTATTTCAGTTCCGCGAAGCCGCTGTAGCCGATCCGGTTGGCAAAGCGGACGAGGGCGGACTTGGAGGCGCCGGCCATTTTCGCCAGGGCGTCGATGGAACTTCTTGCAGCGTCTCTGGGATTGTTGATGATATATACAGCGATGTCTTTATCTTTATTTGTCAGCTCATCGTAATAAGACTGAATTCTGTCCAGGGGATTTGTACTCATATTACCTCCTTACCTGATTTCATTATAGCGAATGGTGAAACCGGTTTCAAAAAGAAATCAAAACAAAATAGAAAAAGTTTTAATAAATACTTGAAACCGGTTTTACACAATGATATATTGGACTTGTCAATAAAACAAGTTTTAGAAGGAGGATAAAACATGGAAGGGTTTATTGAAAAACTTCAGGCTGTATTGATTCCCATTTCTGACAAAATCAGCTCAAACCGTATTCTCAAAGGCATCAGCGGCGGTTTCTCCGCAATGCTGCCGGTTGTCATGGTTGGTGCGATCTTCACACTGCTTGCCAGCCTTAACATCGCTCCGTACCAGAGCTTTATCACCGCAACAGGACTGAAGCAGTTCTTCGCGATTCCGGCTGACTATACAACAAACATGATCTCCCTTTACGCAGTCTTCCTGATCGCCAGGGCAGAAGCACAGGTTCTCGGCATGGACGACAGAGAATCCATCGCCAGCGGCGCCATCGCCCTGATGGCATTCCTGATTATGATCCCGCTCGGAGTTACTGGTACAGACGCTGAATCAGGTGTTTCCGTCACAGTTGCAAGTGCTGTCAATATGACATTCCTTGGCTCTGCCGGCCTCTTTACAGCAATGATCGTCGGCATCCTGTTCCCGAACCTGCACAACATTTTCATCAAGAAGAACATCGGTATCAGAATGCCTGATTCCGTTCCGCCCGCAATTTCCAAGTCATTCTCCGCTCTTGTTCCGGCACTTGCTCTGGCAGCTCTGGCAATCGTCTTCAGAATGCTCGCTGGCATGACATCCTATGGCTCTGTCACAATGCTGATCTACGGTCTGCTGAAGGCACCTCTCACAGCTCTTGCCGCAAGTCCGTTCACATTCATCATCCTGCTGATCGTCTGCAACGTCCTGTGGTTCTTCGGTATCCACGGCGGTATGGTTGCCACATCCATCATGGCTGCTCTCTATACTGAGCTCACACTGGAAAACCTGGCTGCCTATGGCGCAGGTCAGGCTCTGCCCAACATCATCATCCAGCCGGCATGGTTCGCAATGGGCAACATCGGCGGCTCCGGCTGCGCGATCGGTCTGTGTCTCTGTCTGGCTCTGTTCTCCAGATCCGAAAGATACAAGGCTCTCAAGAATATCGCTGTTCCTTCCGGTATCTGCGGAATCTCTGAACCGATGGTCTTCGGTGTGCCGCTGGTTCTCAACCCGCTGATGCTGATCCCGATGATCGTCGCTCCGATCGTTACATTCCTGCTCGGCTATGCCGCAATGGCAATCGGTCTTGTTCCTTACATGGTAGGCGTCAACGTATCAACCGGCACACCGATTCTGCTCTCCGCATTTGCGGCATGGGCTGACTGGCGCGGTATCTTACTGCAGGCTATCCTGATCGCAGTTTCCACTGCCATCTACTATCCGTTCTTCAGAGCGGTTGACAGCCAGGCGCTCAAAGAAGAAGCTGCAGCTGAATAATCAAGACTGACTCAAAGGACAGCCGCTGCTGATGAGGCTGTCCTTTTTCAGAAATGAAGCGCATACTGTATAATTCAAAAGAATCAATCAGAAAATCAAAACAATGAGAAAGGCAGAACCGCTATGACAAAACGGCCAAATATCATTATTATCAACCCTGATGAAATGCGCTGGAACACCATGGGCCACATGGGCAATCCGGCCGCCAGCACACCGAGGCTTGATTCATTCGCTGAAAATGATGCTGTTTCATTTGAAAACGCATATTGCCAGAATCCGGTCTGTGTTCCTTCCAGGTGTTCATTTCTGACCGGGCTCTATCCGCATGTTCACGGCTACCGGACCATGCACTACCTCATGCATGAGGGAAGCGATACGCTTTTCGCTGAATTAAGAGCTGCCGGATATAAAGTCTGGATGAACACAAGAAATGATTTCATTGCCGGCAATGTGCCGGGATTGATGGCAACCCAGTTCGATGAAATCAATATCCCCGAAAGACCTTTGATTGCAGGTAATCATGAAATCATCGAAGGCTTCCCGTATTCCCATTACATCGGCGTCATAGATGAAGTAAAGACAGATATCAATGACACACTGGCAGCCTGTGAAAGAATCCGCAGGCAGAAGCCGGCAGATGATCCGCTGTGCCTGTTCATCGGATGGATGAATCCCCATGTACCCTATGTCACCGATCAGGAACACTATGACCGGATCAATCCGGATCTGATCGAAGAAAGGGTTCATTTCAAAGATACACAGGGCAAATCGGAAATGATCCGCAAACTGCGTGAATTCGCAGATCTCGGTGCATTTACGGAAGAACAGTGGAAAGAGGTGCAGAGAGTCTATCTTGCCCAGTGCTCCTATGTCGATGACATGTTCGGCATGATTGTGGATGCCCTCAAAGACGCAGGCATTTATGATGACTCACTGATTGTCTTCCTTTCCGACCACGGTGATTTTGCCGGTGATTTCGGTCTTCCTGAAAAAGCACAGAACAGCTTCGAGGATATCCTGACAAAGGTGCCGCTGCTGATCAAGCCTCCCAAAGGAGAGAAGGTCATGCCCGGTAAGACACAGTCCCTGGCTGAACTGGTGGACTTCTACGCAACCGTTATGGATTATGCCGATGTTACCCCGACCCATGATCAGTTCGGCATCAGCCTGAGACCTGTCATCGAAAATACACAAACAATAATCCGTGACTACGCTTTCTCGGAAGGCGGCAGAAGACCTTGCGAAAAACAGGCGGACGAATACCACAAATACGGCGATGCCGGTCCCTCAAAAACCAGTGATTACTGGGCCAAGATGAATGCCGAAGCAGATGACAGGGCACATGCCAAAGGCACAATGATCACCGATGGCAGATACAAATATATTCTCCGTCTCGGCGGCGGGGATGAATTCTACGATCTTGAAAAGGATCCCCGTGAAATGATCAACCGCATTGACTGCGAAGAATACAAATCAATCATTCTTGAGCTGAAGATGAAGATGCTTGAATGGTATCAGGAAACATGCGATGCCGTTCCCAGAGGCTTTGACTCAAGATTCCTGACAAAAGAAAGCCTTACCCCGGCTGAATAACAGAAAATCCCATATCCATGCAGTTTTTTTCGGATCAGGCATGTGAGAGGGGACATGCCTAAATTGAGCGGTGATATGGTATAGTTGAAAAAAAGAAAGGTCATATCATTTATGAAGAAAACCGCAAGAAAATTCCCCGAGAATTTCCTTTGGGGCGGAGCTGTCGCGGCCAACCAGCTCGAAGGCGCCTGGCAGACAGACGGCAAGGGACTCTGCATCGCTGACATTAATGAATACAAAGGCAATCTGCCTCCCGAAAAACGTTCCAACGCGGAAATGACTGCCGCTTATGCGAATGAACTGCTCAATGACAAAGAGAAGATGTTTCCCAAACGGTATGGAATCGATTTCTATCATACCTATCCCGAGGATCTGAAACTGCTTGCAGGTCTTGGCCTAAAGTCCATCCGCACATCGATCAACTGGGCAAGAATCTATCCTAACGGCGATGATGAAAAGCCCAATGAGGGCGGTCTTGCCTTCTATGACCGTCTGTTTGATGAGATGGCAAAGTATAATATTGAGCCGATGATCACCATTTCCCATTATGAGATGCCGCTCAATGTCGCTCTGAAATACAACGGATGGTACAACCGTAAAACCATCGATATGTTCGTGAAATACTGCGAGACCATTTTCAGAAGATACAAGGATAAAGTGAAATACTGGATCACGGTCAACCAGATCAATCTTTATGAACATGAGTCATTCAATCATCTCGGCATTCCGGCCGATCAGGTTGAAAACCTCACAGACGCGAAGTACCAGGGTCTGCATAATGAACTGGTCGCCTGCGCAAAGGCGATGAAAATTGGCAGAGAAATCAATCCGGACTTCCGGTTCGGCTGCATGCTCTACCATAACAACGCCCATCCGGCCACCGGCAGTTCTGAAAACATGATGGCGGCGATTCAGCAGAATCATCTGTCATATTACTTCACGGACATGTCCGCAAGGGGAGAGGTTCCTTCCTATATGTGGCGCTTCTATGAGGAAAACAACATTCACGTGGATATTGCTGAAGAAGATGAGGAAGCTCTGAAGAACACCGTGGACTTCATCTCGTTCAGCTACTATTACACAAGTAACGTCACCGAAAGCGGTGAGATGGTCAAAAATGAATTCATCAAAAAGGCCAACGCATGGGGATGGGGACTGGATCCGGTCGGACTCAGGGTTGCCCTAAACCAGTACTGGGACAGATATCAGCTGCCGCTGATGGTGACTGAAAACGGCATGGGCTTCTATGACAAAGTGGATGAGGACGGAAAGATCCACGATCCGTACAGAGTGGAATTCTATGAGGAACATCTCAAACAGGTCAAAGAGGCGATCTATGACGGTGTGGATGTGACCGGCTACTATGCATGGGGACCGATCGATATCGTCAGCTGCTCCTCCTGTGAAATGGAGAAGAGATACGGATTCATCTATGTCGATCTTGATAATGAGATGAAAGGAACCGCGAAGAGAAGTCTCAAGGACAGCTATGAATGGATGAAACAGACCATCGCATGCAACGGGGAAAATCTCTGAACACAATTACATGACCGACGGGAAGCCTGCATGGATTGCAAATGTGCAGGCTTCTTTTTTCTGACTCCGTCATAATTAATGAAAAGGGTAACAATAGGCTTGATTCACGATTGTGCAAACAAATATAATTGACCCGTACTACGGAGGCGGATATGTCAGATATCGTACTTGAAGCAAAAAATCTCAAAAAGGTTTACAACTATAACACCCCGAATGCGTTTGAAGCGCTTCATGACATCAATTTCCAGGTTCATGAAGGGGATTTTGTCGCGATCATGGGACCTTCCGGCAGCGGAAAGTCGACCTTTATCAATAACATTTCAACGATTGATCTGCCCACCAGCGGACATGTTTATATCAATGGCCGTGAAGTCAGATCAATGAGTTCCAATGAGATCGGACGTTTCCGTTTCCAGAATCTCGGTTTCATTTTCCAGGATTTCAACCTTCTGGATACACACACGATGTTTGAGAATATTGCCATGCCGCTGTCACTGGCGCATGTGGATCAGAAGAAGATTGAAGAAAGAGTGAAGGAACTCGCCACACAGATGGACATTGTGACACTGCTGAAGAAGTTCCCCAATGAATGCTCCGGCGGCCAGAGACAAAGAGCGGCAATCTGCCGTGCTCTGATCAACCATCCCCGCATCATCGTCGCCGATGAGCCGACCGGCAATCTTGACTCGAAAAATTCCAGCGAGCTCATGAATATTCTGCAGATGCTCAACAAGGACTTCGGCGTGACCATTGTCATGGTTACCCATGATCCGCTGATCACTTCCTATTCCTCAAGACTGATCTATATCAAGGACGGCAACATTGAAACCGTTCTTGACAGAGAAAATCTCACCCAGGATGAATACTTCCAGAAGATCGTCGAAATCAACTCCGCCGAATCCAGAGAGATTCTTCAGGGCTGATGCCTGAGATGCTTTTGAAGAAAGGGGAGATTGAACAATGATTTTCAAAGACGCACTCAGATCATTGAAAAACAGCATGGCCAAAGCCGTCTTCTACTGGCTGACCTTCGTGCTGACTTCAATGTTCGTGTTTCTGTTTTTCAATATTTCAATGAGTGAACTCGGCTTCACGTGGGTCGACAACAACAACGACACGGTCACGATCGTCACCATCTTCGTCGTTGCGGTCTGTCTGATCATCATCTTCTTTGCCAATGATTTCTTCATCAAAAACAAGGCGAAGGAGCTTGCGGTCAGACTGGTATGCGGGGCCACATTCATGCAGCTGGCAGCCTATCTGCTCGTGCAGACGTTTGTATTATTGCTGATTGCGGTGCCGGTAGGCATCGTTGGCGCCGTCATCATGGTGCCCATACTCAACGTGATCATTTCGACCATGCTGCACAGCGAGTTTGTGATCGGCATCTATCCGGCCGCAGTCGGAACCACCATGGTCATTCTTGGTGCGGTGGTGTTCTGGACAACCTATCTGAATCTCAGCTTTGCCTACAGAAACTCCGCATCCATGCTGATGAATGAGAGACAGCTGATCAATCCGCTTTCCGGGGTCAGTATGATCGATGACAACTGGGTGCTCACCGAGGCTGAAAAGGCGGAAAGAAAAAAAGAGAGAGAAAGAAGAAAGGTGGCAGGAGCGAAAACCCGCCGCATCCTCAGTCTGATTCTCTTTATCGCGCCGCTGATTCTGATCCATCTCAACCGTGACATGACACTCGCGCTTTCTCTGATCGGCATGCTGGGCTTCTATATCGGTGTGCCCAATGTGATTGTGCCCGAGATCAACAAGCTGACCATGGAAAAGAAGACCAGCGATCCGCAGGCGGTCGCAGTGCTTGGTTTCTACCGTACTGATCTGACCATCCTGCGCTCCAATATCATTCTCTTCCTGATCTGTGCGGTATTGCTGATATCGGTCATTATCGGCAGGAACACAACCGATCTGGAAATGATGCTCTCATTGCTTTCCTATGTTGTCATGAACGTGCTGCTTTCCATGGCGATCATGTTCAAGTTCTCCACCGAGGCCTATTCCAGAAAGAAATATTTCATGACGCTTGATCAGATCGGCTATGTGAAAGAAGAACGTGAAAAGATCATTTTCCGCGAAGTTTCACTGCTGTATCTTTCCATTCTGGCCGTCGCATTGCTGTATCTTGTCAACATCTTCATCTCGATGATCATCCACGGCTCCATGAGTGTCGGATATGCGGGATTATTGATTCTCTTTATGATCATTCCGATGGCGATCTGCTATGGTGTGACCATTCTCTATTACAGACGTGCAGTTCTTCACGAACTGGCGTAAAGTATATCCATTGACCGGAGACAGTTCTCCGGTTTTTCTTCATTTTTTGAAAAATATATGACTGAAAACAGGATAACCGGCATGGATATCCCGCACTCATGTTAAGATATACCGGTATTAAAAGAGAGGAAGGGTGTAAATATGAGTCAGAAAAAAGAATTGATCCGTGATCTGACAACCGGAAGCGTTCCCGGCACACTGATCAGATTCGCATTGCCGCTGCTTCTGTCAGGTCTGCTGCAGATGGTATACAACATGGTCGATATGATCGTCGTCGGACGGTTTGTCGGCACCCAGGGACTTTCCGCTGTTTCAATCGGCGGTGAAGTGCTGCAGCTGATCACTTTCGTTGCCATGGGACTTTCCAATGCCGGCCAGATTCTCATTTCCAGATATGTCGGTGAAAACAGAAGGGACAAGGTCGGTCTGATGGTCGGCACTCTGTTCACGCTTCTGATGAGCCTGGCTGTGATCATCATGATCATCTTCCTGTTGTCTTACAAAGGCATTATCAACTGGCTCAACACACCGACCGATATTTATGAATACACAAGACAGTATGCGGTCACCTGTGTATACGGAATCATCTTCATCTACGGATACAACCTTGTCTCCGCAGTCCTCAGAGGTATGGGCGATTCCAAGCATCCGTTCCAGTTCATCGCCATCGCTTCCGTCATCAATATCGTTCTTGACATTCTCTTTGTCGGACCGCTCAAAATGGGTCCGATGGGTGCGGCGCTGGCAACGGTCATCGGCCAGGCGGTCAGCTTTATCTTCGCACTCAGGCTTCTTTACAAGAACAGGGAACAGATCCACTTTGATTTCAAACCGGAACACTTCCGGATTTCCGGTGAAGTGATTCAGCCATTGATTTCCCTCGGTATCCCGATGGTCATCCAGTCAGCAGCTGTTACCTTCTCCATGCTGTTTGTCAATTCGTATATCAACACATACGGAACCACAGCGGTTGCGGTTACCGGCGTTGCCAGAAAGCTTGAAGGCATGATCGGTGTCGTTTCCCAGGCAATCTCCTCCGCAGGCGGCGCAATGGTTGCCCAGGCGCTTGGCGCAGGAAAGATCAAGCGTGTTCCGCTGATTGTTTACAATGCATTATGGATCGTGGCAATCCCGACATCCATCTTTGCGATCATTACCGCATTCCATCCCGAATGGCTATTTGGTCTCTTCTCGAATGATCCGGCAGTGCTTGCCATGGCGGTCAGTTATATCCCGGTGGCGATGATCCAGTATCTCGGCGCCTGCCTGAGACCTGCAAACTTTGCCCTGATCAACGGCTCCGGCAATTCCAAACTGAACCTGACCGTTGCATTGCTTGATGGCATCATCTGCAGAATCGGTCTGGCATTATTGCTTGGCGTCACCTTCAAAATGGGCATCTTCGGCTTCTGGTACGGCAATGCATTTGCCGGCACTGTTCCGTTCTTCATCGGAAGCGTCTATCTTTATTCGGGTGCCTGGAAGTCACGCGCATCCACTCCCGCTCCTGCGGAAGCTTAAATCATATTCTGAAAAGCTCTGTTCCCCAATCTGGAAAACAGAGCTTTTTTTAACGGTGCTTCTGTATTTTTGTGATGGCTTCATGCCGGTATTTCAATGGCGATGTTTTCACAATCGCACTGAATCTTGTGGAAAAGGCCGCATCATCGGAAAAGCCTGTTTCCATGGCGATCTCATGAATGGTCTTCTCGGTGACTTCCAGAAGTTCCCTGGCTTTTGTGATTCTCACATTGAGCATGTAATTGTAAGGGGTGGTTCCCATATACTGCCTGAAGAGTCTCATGTAATAGGACTTTGACATATTGGCCATCTTCAGAAGGGTATCCAGCTCAAACGGTTCATTGTAATGGGCGAACAGATGATCCGCCGTTTTCATGATCAATTGCTGGTTGGCGGAATAGGATACAGAATTGCGCAGCACAAGATCGCTGAGTATGGAGTGGATGATAAGACTCTCCGAAATGATCGTATTGGCGGATGTGTTTTCCAGATCCCTGAGCAGCCGGTTGAACTGCTCCTCAAAGGCGGACCGCTTGGTTACAAACGCGCTGATTCTGCGCTCGGGGATCAGAAGACTCTCCAGTCCCGCAATGCCGCTGCCGTCAATGTGTGCCCAATAATGCGTCCATTTTCCCGTTTCAGGATCGGTGTAATAAGACTGCGGAAAACGGCAGTTGAGAAACAGCGCCTCATTTTCTTTCAGATGCACACTGACGCCGTTCTGCTCAATGATTCCGCAGCCTTCGATGGTATAGAAAAGAAGCCATGAATCCTTGAAATCACGTTTTGTGTTGAATTGTTCATGGGCATAGAAGATGCCCGCCTCGGTGCAGTAATAGGGCTGTGCCAGAGCGAATTCATTGGGCGTGGTGCGCAGCCAGAGACTTCCCCGTTCGATATCGAGATTGTATGTGAGCATCGGTTTTCCTCCAGTGGACTATTTCAAAAAAACAGTGCACTTAACACAATGGAATTATATTACATAACCAACTATATTGAGTATGTAAGAAAGAAACAGATCAAAAAACGGAGGATCACAAGAATGAATACTTATCATCTTGCCGTTGACATCGGCGCCTCAAGCGGCAGACATATCCTCGGATGGATGGAAGAGGGAAAGCTTCAGCTGAAGGAAATCTACCGTTTCGAGAACAGACTTATTGAAAAAAACGGACATCTCTGCTGGGATATTGATCATCTGGCTTCAGAAGTGATCGAAGGAATCAGACAGTGCGGTGTGCAGGGATATACCCCTGAAACCATGGGCATTGACACCTGGGCGGTCGATTATGTCCTGCTTGATGACGAAGGAAAGCGGATCGGCGATGCGGTGGCATACCGTGACAACAGAACCGATCACATCCGTGAAGAGCTGGAAAACAAGGGCATTCTCACATTTGCAGAACATTATGCAAGATGCGGCATCCAGTATCAGAAATTCAATACCGCTTATCAATTGCTCGCCCTCAAAAAGGAACATCCCGAACAGCTTGAGAAGGCTGAAAGAATGCTGATGATACCGGATTATCTGAATTACCTGCTGACCGGAATCAAAGCGCAGGAATATACCAACGCTTCCTCAACCGCTCTGGTCAATGCAGAGAGTAAAGACTGGGATTATGAACTGATCGCAAAGCTCGGCCTGCCGGAAAAGATCTTTGAAAAGATCTCTGTTCCGGGAACCGTGCTTGGAAACTTCAGTCCGGAAACAATCGAAAAAACCGGACTTAATCTCAAAGTGATCCTTCCCGCCACCCATGACACCGGCAGCGCCTATCTTGCAGTGCCGGCAAAGGATGACAACGCGGTATTCCTTTCCAGCGGCACATGGAGCCTGCTCGGCGTTGAAAACAAAGAGCCGATCACAAACGCTGCCTCCATGGCGCAAAATTTCACCAATGAGGGCGGCTATGAATATCGTTTCCGCTATCTGAAAAACATCATGGGCTTATGGATGATCCAGAATATCAGACGTGAGCTCAAAGATGAAAACGGAAATCTTCCCTCATTCCCGGATCTGATCAAAGCCGCTGAAGAAGCAAGTGATTTCCATGCCTGCGTGGATGTGGATGACAACCGCTTCCTGGCTCCTTCATCAATGATCGCGGAAGTGAAACAGGCATGCGCCGATACGGATCAGCCGGTTCCCGAAACAACAGGTCAGGTGATGCGCACCGTCTACACATCGCTTGCGGATGATTACAGAAGGGCGGTTGAATCCCTGGAAAAGCTGACCGGAAAGAAATACACTTCAATGAATATCGTCGGCGGCGGCAGCCAGGATATGTACCTGAACCAGATGACTGCAGACGCGACAAAACTCACAGTTTACGCCGGTCCCACCGAAGGAACCGCGCTTGGAAATCTGCTTGTGCAGATGATCACGGAAAAAGAAATCGGCTCACTGGCCGAGGCAAGAAATATCATCAGAGAGAGCTTTGAAATCAAGGAGGTAAAGCCGAGATGAGTATCATGGATGTAAAGTTTGTAAACGGATTTGTCAGAATGTGCAATGACGGCTGGCTGCAGGGCTGGCATGAGAGAAACGGCGGAAATCTTTCCTACCGCATCAAACCGGAAGAGGTTGAGGAAGTCAGAGAGTATTTCCATGAGCCTTCCGAATGGAAGCCGATCGGCACAAGCGTTCCCGCCCTTGCCAATGAATATTTCATGGTCACCGGCTCGGGCAAGTACTTCCGCAATGTGATCCTTGATCCGGCAGACACATCATGCATCATCGAACTGGATGACAAGGGTGAGAATTACAGAATTCTCTGGGGACTTGTCAACGGCGGCAGACCGACCAGCGAACTGCCCAGCCATCTGATGAACCATGAGGTCAAAAAGATTGCCAGCAATGGTGCGCACAGAGTCATCTATCATGCCCATACAACCAACATCATCGCATTGACATTCGTTTTGCCCCTTGAGGACAGAGTCTTCTCCAGAGAGCTCTGGGAAATGGCCACCGAGTGCCCGGTTGTGTTCCCGGATGGCGTCGGCGTTGTCGGATGGATGGTTCCGGGCGGACGCGATATCGCGGTTGCGACCAGTGAACTCATGAAGAAATATGATCTTGCGATCTGGGCTCACCATGGCATGTTCGCCAGCGGTCCGGACTTTGACACAACCTTCGGCCTCATGCATACAGCTGAAAAGTCAGCGGAAATCCTTGTCAAGGTATTAAGCATGTCGCCGACAAAGCTGCAGACCATCACACCGCAGAATTTCAGAGATCTGGCAAAGGACTTCAATGTCACACTGCCTGAGGAATTCCTTTACGAAAAAGACTGAAGAGGAGAGAAAACATGTTAGTAGAAACCAAAGCGAGAGTCGGCGTATTCTCCATCGCATTGCAGGCATATCTGCCACAGTTCCCGCAGCTCGTTCCCGAATTCGAAGCGCAGTATGAAGCATTCAAGAAGACAATTCCCGACACCGTTGAACTGATTGACGGCGGTATGGTCACAACCAAGGAACAGTCCCAGGCTGCCGGTGACAAATTCCGCGCAGCGGATGTTGACCTTGTGATCATGCAGCTGCTGACATATGCGACAAGCTATAATATGCTGCCGGCAGTCAGAGACCTCAACGTTCCGGTTGTTCTGGTCAATGTGCAGAAGCTCAAGGCGCCGGATTATGCAAACACAGACACACCCAAGTGGCTCGGTGAGCTTTATGCATGCGGCGCGGTCGGCGAAATGGTCGCGGACCTGGAAAGAGCAGGCAAAAGACATGCGGTCATCACCGGTGTTGTCGAAGGCGGAGATCCCGAAGTTCAGAAGGAAATCGAGGACTGGTGCCGTGCTGCCCAGGTCAGAAGAAGATTCCGTGACACCAACCTCGCCCAGATCGGCAGACCGTATCCGGGCATGATGGATCTCTACATCGATGAGACAAATCTCTATCATAGAATGTTTGTCTACACAAAGCAGTTCGACTGGGAAAAGATGTGGGCAATCGCTGATGATATCACCGATGAGGATGCGATCCTTGCCAAGGCGCAGGACATCCTCGACACATTCGAGATCGAAGGCGGCGGTACAATCGAAAAGGTCTGGGATATGGCCAGATATGTCGTTGCCTTTGAGCAGTGGGTCAAGGATGAACAGCTGGGTCTCGTCGCATCGCATTATGACGGATTTGCCCAGGGTGTTGCCGGCAAGCTTGACTCCATGCTGATCCCGGCATTCTCCATGCTGATCAAGCAGGGTACAGCCTGCGCGGTTGAAGGCGACATCAAGGTTGCCATGGCAATGTCCATCCTCAAAACCATTGCCGGCACAGGCCAGCTTTCCGAAATGTATTCCATCGACTTCAATGAGGACATCTGCATCATCGGCCATTCCGGCAGCGGCGACGCGGCAATCAGCCAGGCGCGCAAGCCGACCATGAAGATCGTTCCGGTCTTCCATGGCAAGACAGGCGGCGGCTATCTGACCCAGTTCTATCCTCCGGTTGGCGATGTCACATATCTTGCGATCACCCAGGACCGAGACGGACACTTCAAGTTTGTCGCAGCTGAAGGCGTCAATGAGGAAGGGCCGATCTTCACATTCGGCGACACCAACATGCGCACACGCTTCACATGCGGAGCCAGAGAGTTCGTCAACAGATGGAGCGAGGCAGGTCCCACCCATCATATGGCAGCCGCAGTCGGCAGACATGTTGACACCATTCTCAAGGTTGCCAAGATCCTCGATATCCCGTGTGAAGTCATCACACGATAATCCGGATTCCAGATTTATCAGTTTTCCTAATGAATCACATCAGAAACGGAAATTGTTCCTGATGTGATTTTTTTCTATTCTTTGATTGTAAAAAAACAGGAGGCTCTGATATGAGCAGTGTATTGACAGTTTACTATTCCAGAAAAGGTGAGAATTACTTCGGCGGAAGTATCCGTTCGATCGCAAAGGGCAATACGGAAAGAGTTGCGGAATACATTCAGAAGGCAGTCGGAGGAGATCTCTTTGAACTTGAGACTGTCCGCGAATATGCAAAGGATTATCACGAATGCACCGAGGAGGCGATGGCTGAAAAGAAAAGCAATGCCAGACCTGCATTGAAGAAACTGCCGGAAAGCATTGATCAGTACGACACGGTTTTCCTGGGCTATCCCAACTGGTGGGGAACCGCGCCGATGGCGGTCTTCACATTCCTTGACGCATTTGATTTTACCGGCAAGACCATCGTTCCCTTCTGTACCAATGAGGGCAGCGGAATGGGCACAAGCGAAAAAGATATCCGGAAAGAATGCCCCGGCGCAAACGTCGCTTCCGGACTTTCCATCCGCGGATCAGACGCCGAAAGAAGTGAAACAAAGACGGCTGCCTGGGCAGCACGCAATGTGAAATAAGACAGAGGAGGACACACATCATGATGAATGATTTCTCATTCCAGAACACAACCAGAGTGCATTTCGGAAAAAATGCGCTTTCCAAGCTTTCTTCAGAAGTGATCAGATACGGAAATAAAGTTCTGATTGTCTATGGCGGCACATTTCTGAAACGGTGCGGCCTCTACGATAAGATCGTCAATGAACTGAAGAAGGAAAACATTGAAATCTTTGATTATGACCTGGTCAAGCCCAATCCCCGTCATACCGATATCAACATCGGCGGAAAGATGTGCAAAGACAATGGCATCCAGTGTGTCATCGGCATCGGCGGCGGTTCCGCCATTGACAGCGCCAAGGCGATTGCCGCTCTGGCAGTCAGCGATACTGACAACTGCTGGGATCTGGTCGTAGCTAAAAAGCCGATCACAGAAGCGCTTCCGATCTTTGCGATCCCGACCATGGCTTCCACCGGTTCGGAGATGGATGCGAGCTGCGTGATCTCCAATCTTGAAACAGAAGAGAAGAAGGGATACAACGGCCCGGCTGTCCGTCCCACCGTAACATTCGATGATCCGACCAACACATTCACAGTTCCCGCATACCAGACCGCATGCGGTTCCGTGGATATCATGTCCCATACCATCGATACCAAATATTTCTCCAGGGATGACAAGATGGACATGCTTTACAGAATGATGGATGAGCATGTGAAGACCGTTGTCAAATGGGCGCCGGTTGCCTATAACGAGCCGGACAACTATGATGCCCGCGCCAATCTCATGTGGGCGGCAGCCTGGGGCCTCAACAGCTTCATGACATGCGGCGTGCGTCAGATGACAAGTGTTCATGCGATGGAACATGAGCTCTCCGCTGTCTATGATATGGTTCACGGCCATGGCATTGCCATTCTGATGCCGAGATGGATGCGCTACATCCTGAATGAGGAAACCGCACCGCAGATCGCCCGTATGGCATACAACGTCTATGACATCGACAAGGATACTCCCGTCATGGAAGCGGCTGAAAAAGCAATTGAATGCACTGAAAAGCTCTTCTTTGAAACACTCGGTCTCAAGAGCAGACTGTCCGACTTCAACATCGACGATTCCAGATTTGAGGAAATGGCTAAGAATGCATGCGGCGCCAGCGGTGTCATCAAGGGCTTTGTTGAGCTGAAACCGGAAGATGTTGTCAACATTTACAGAATGTGCCTCTGAGAAAGGAATGCGACATGGAACAGTTTGAATTCATCAAAAAGAATTTCGGTTTCGGCTGCATGCGGCTGCCGATGAAGGACGGCAATGTGGACCTTGAAGAAACAAACCGCATGGTCGATTACTTCCTGGCTCACGGTTTCAATTATTTTGACACAGCTCATGGCTACATTCGGGGCAAAAGCGAACTTGCGTTAAAGGAATGTCTGACAAAGAGATATCCCAGAGACAGCTATATCCTGACCGACAAACTGACAACCAGCTTCTTCAACAAAGAAGAGGAGATCAGACCGCTGTTTGAATCCCAGCTTGAGGCATGCGGAGTGGATTACTTTGATTTCTATCTCATGCATGCGCAGAATTCAAAGCACTTTGAAAAGTACAAAAAATGCAGAGCATATGAAACAGCCTTTGAACTGAAGAAAGAAGGAAAGATCAGACACGTCGGCATTTCCTTCCATGACAAGGCTGCCGTTCTCGATCAGATCCTTACCGAATATCCTGAAATTGAGATTGTTCAGATTCAGTTCAATTATCTGGATTATGAAAGTGCCTCGGTTGAATCCCGCAAGGTCTATGAGGTCTGTGTGAAACATGACAAGCCCGCCATTATCATGGAACCGGTCAAGGGCGGCAATCTGGTCAGACTTCCGGAAGAAGCGCAGAACATCATCGATGAGCTGCACGGCGGCTCCAACGCAAGCTATGCGATCCGCTTTGCGGCAAGCTTTCCGTATAACCGGGTTGTGCTTTCCGGTATGAGCAGTCTGGAACAGATGAAGGACAATGTTTCCTTCATGGAAAACTTCGTTCCGCTCAATGAAACCGAAAAGGAAGCTCTGGAAAAGGTATGCGGAGTGTTCAATTCCATGAATATGATTCCCTGCACATCGTGCCGCTACTGCATTGAGGAAAGCTCCTGTCCGAAGAAGATTCTGATTCCGGACATGTTCTCCAATTACAACACGAAAAAGACTTTTGGCGATTGGAATGCGGATTATTATTACGGCAACGTTCTGACCCTGTCCAACGGAAAAGCAAGTGACTGCATCAGATGCGGCAAGTGCGAACGGGTCTGTCCTCAGCATCTGCCCATCCGCGATCTGCTTGTCACCGTTGCCGGTGAATTTGAAAAATAGCATCAGGAGCGGGAAACCGCTCTTTTAAGTTCCGTCTGCGGATGGAATACGGGTGTTTTTTGTTTTGTGATCTGTCTGATATAATGCGTGCAGGGAGCCGGGCATATGTTATTGAGACAGATACAGTATTTTCAGGCTGTGGTTGAACACAAATCATTTACCGAAGCAGCCGATGCATGTCATATTTCACAATCCGCCATTTCACAGCAGATCAAAGCGCTTGAGGAGGAACTCGGGTTTGACCTGCTTGTCCGTAAGAACCGCTCGTTTGAACTGACGGTGGCAGGAGAGTATTTCTATGAACACAGCAGTTCCATTCTCAGGCAGGTGAACCGCCTGGTTGCGGAAAGCAGGAAAATCGCATTTGAAGAGAAAGCAACCCTGCGTCTTGCCTATCTCAAGAATTACGGCGGTCATGAATTCCAGACGGCAATCGCACAGTTCGCAAAAAAATATCCGAATGTGGATATCCAGATCTTCGCGGGCACCCATGAGGAATTGTATGAAAGACTGATCGGTGAACAGGCGGACCTGGTTCTCAATGATCAAAGAAGAGCCTTCTCGGATATTTACAACAATCTGATTCTGACCGAACAGAAGTGTTTCATCGAAGTGCCGACCGGCAGCTTCATGTCATCACTGGATAAAATCACCGTGGAGGAACTGAATGATTCCACCTGCATCCTTGTCACTTCACCGGGACAGGAGGAAACGGACAAGGAGTTCTACCGCGATATCCTCGGCTTCAAAGGACAGTACCTGATCAGCTATTCTCTTGAAGAGGGAAGAATGCTGATGCTGGCAGGCAAGGGCTATCTTCCGATTGAAGGTAATTTTGATCAGATGCCCTCTGATATCATCACCAGGGTCCCGCTCTACCGCAAGGACAGACAGGCATACAGACGTTATTGCGCATTCTGGGCACAGGACAACAGCGGCTATTATGTCGAGGAATTCGCCGAAATTCTGGAAAGCCAGTTCCATAAGGAAAACGATTAGATAAACTGATGGATACCATCCTGAAACAGAATTGTTCGCAGGTGGTATTTTTTTTATTCTTTTGGTGAAAAGAGGTGATGAAGACAAATGGGTGACAAAGATGAGATCATCGCATGTTATAAAGCGATGTATGACGGTGAAATCCGCAAGGATATCGCATTCATGCGGCCGTATTTCGATGAATCATATGTTCTTGTTCATATGACCGGAACAAAGATGAACAGAGAAGAATATTTCAATGCCATCCTTGACGGCACACTGAATTACTACAGGTGCGAACATGAACACATGGATGTGAAAATCAATGGTGATCATGCACATATGGTCGGTGATACGAAAGTGGAAGCGGCTGTTTACGGCGGCGGCAGGCATGTATGGCCTTTAAGACTGAAATGCGATTTCATAAAAAAGGATGGAATCTGGAAGATGACAAAATCCGTCGCTTCCACATATTGATAAAAGAATCATCCTGAATGGAAAAGAACAGACGGTCAGCACGGAAACAAGCACAACCGGATCTGGATCATATACAAAAAGCAGACCGGCTGCCTGCTTTTAGAGTTTTTCGTCAGTTTTCTCGCGCATTGTGTTCAGGAAAACCTCTGCCGCTCTGTTCAGAGGCCGGTTTTGTTTCCATGTAAGCACAAGCGTGCGTTCAATCTTCGGTTCAAACGGAATGAATACAAGTTCGGAATCATCACCGGTATGCACAAGCCCCTCAAGTGAAAGAATGGCACCGATTCTGTGCTCCGCAAGAATCGCAAGATTGTAGATGAGATTGCCGGTTGCCGCAATGTTCAGCTCGCTTTCAGGAATACCGAACTGATCCGCGTAATCCGCTTTGTTCATATATGAACGCATAGCCATGATCAGCGGCAGATTGCGCAGATCTTCTGCGCGGATGCATTTCCTGCCAGCGAGGGGATGATCTTTGGGAATGATGATGCCGGTTCTGTCTTTTGAAGGCAGTTCGATCTTTTCAAGATTCTGAAACGGGAACGGTTCGATCATGATTGCAAAATCCAGCGAGCCGTGCGAAATACGGCTGTATACATCGTCATAGTTGCCGCTGTAAAAGTGAAAGATGATATGAGGGTACTTTTTCCGGATTTCCGCAATCACTTCCGCGATGAAATGAATCGCTTTGCTTTCGGCAGCGCCGATATAAACATCCCCGCGGATTTCATCCGGTTCATTCTGAATCTCGCGGTAAGTCTGATCCGCAAGACTGATGATTTCCTCCGCACGGCTTAACAGAAACATTCCGTCTTCGGTTAATTCCATATTGCGGTTGGTGCGGATGAACAGCTGCTTTCCGAGTTCCTCTTCCAGACGTGCCATCTGATAGGAAAGGGCAGGCTGGGAAATGTGCAGGGATGTGGCGGCGTTGGTCATGTTCTTCTCCCTGGCAACGGCCAGAAAATAGCGGAGTGTGCTCAGTTCCATGATTCCTCCTTGAAATAAAAACAATTTATAGCAAAGTATTTAATATAAGTATTTCATATTTCCTCGAAATCTCAATAGAGTATGAATGTAAAGAAAAAACAAAGGCGGTAAGCGATATGAAAAACGGAAAAGCTATGTACATCATCGCGGCGGTATGCACATGTCTGATGGCATGCGGTGCCATGGGACTGGTCAATGCGTACGGCGTTTTCTACAAACCGATGGCGGATGCGATGCAAGTCGGCCAGGGAGCGATCACACTTCATATGTCCATCTCCAATCTGATCGTCGGCTTCTCGACGCCGGTTGTCGCAAGGATGATTTCAAGAAATGTCAGAATCAAGTCCATTCTCACTTTCGGCGCGGTGCTGATTCTTGTGTCCGGTCTTGTGATCGCCTTATGCCATAACGTGATGATCATGAACATCGCGGCAATTGTCAGAGGCATCGGTTTCGCGGCTGTTTCCATGATGATCATCACCATGATCATCGGCAACTGGTTTGTCAAATACAGAGGAACCCTGACCGGCCTGGCTCTCTCATTCTCCGGAATCGGTTCCGCCATTGCCTCACCGGTTCTCTCATCCATGATTCAGAACTACGGCTATGAAAAAACATATATCGGCTTTGTGATTGCGATCTTCCTGTTCATCCTGCCGTCCATCTTCTTTGTGCCGCTCAAACCGCAGGACATCGGCATGCGTCCCTACGGAGAAAATGAGGTCAATGCGAATCCGCAGAAGAAGGCAGCTGCCAATATGGATCTTCCCTTCACATCCCGCTCCGCGCTGTTTGTATCACTGATCGTGCTTGTGCTGTGTATTGTGCTTCTGACAAGTCTTTCCCCGCATCTTTCCAGTCTTGCCCAGACTTATGGCTTTGAGGCTTCCATCGGTGCCGCATTGCTTTCCTTCTCGATGATCGGCAATGTCGCATCCAAATTCGTGCTTGGCGCGATGGCGGACAGAATCGGCGCTTTCAAGGGCGTTGTCTGCATGATGGCCACCTCCCTGGCAGGCCTGGTACTGATTCTCATGAATCCGGGCGGAACGCTTCCGCTGCTGGCAGGAGGTTTCCTGTATGGCACATGCTATTCAATCGGTTCCCTTGGCATTTCAATGATCACAAGAACGCTCTATGGCGATGCCCAGTACGGCAATGCATATTCCGTCATCACCGTCTTCACCAGTGTCGCCTCAGCTGCAGGCCTGACTCTGATCGGTATGATGTACGATCTGACCGGTTCCTATTCCTCAAGTGTCATCGGCGGTATCGTGATGATCGCAATCGCGTTTGCATGTCTGATCTTCATTTACCGCACCGCTTCAAAACAGGCTGCAAAAAACGCATGATTGCTCATGCGTCAATGATGTGACCGATCGGCTCCTGAATCATTCAGGAGTCTTTTTCATTTTTTACAAATGACGGATGATTCGCCAATGAGAAGGGACAGCGTTTTCCGATGCACTGGTTGTTTTGATGAGAGCGGAAACAGACAGTCTCATGTGTTTTCATTTCAATGCCGAAATGTTCCTTCACGAATTCACATGCTGCAAGGATGGAAAGATAGGAATTGCGCTTGCAGCAGCGGGGACCGCCGGTTTCCGCGATTTTTGCCAGTGAGCGGGAAGTCATCTCATTGCTCAGCGCAAACGGTTCTTCGGCAAGCGGGGTGGAACCGGTGAGCACCGAGATGAAGATGCCGGAGCTGATGGCCGCTCCACACGCACCCCAGAAACCGCAGGCTCCGCCGGGTACGGATCTGCCTCTGCGCAATACTTCTTTCAGCTTTTCTTCCAGGCTGATCTGTCCGCCCGCATTGTGATAAGCGGTTAACAGCGCAGCCGCGCACATGACATGATGTTCGGGACCGTGCATATGGCAGAAGTCAAGATTCATCATATCCTCCAGGATGGATACCGGATCAGCAGACTCCTCCTTGAGGCATAAGCCGATGATGGAATCCAGTCCGGCCATATGGCATTCATTGCATACATAATGCCCGTGAATACATTTTGTTTTGCTCAGTTCCTTTCTGCCGCATATCGCGCATTCCATCATTTCATCTGTTTCCAGGTATTGCAGCGGCGATCCGCAGATCAGACATTCCTCACTCATATATGCTCTCCTATAAAATCATGTTTTTGTTTGCGGTGCGCCGGTAGGCGGAAGGGGTCATTGCGTATCTTTTCTTGAAAACACGGATGAAGTTTTCGGTGCTTTCGTAGCCGACCGCATTGGCGACATTCGATACAGGCAGGCTGGTGGATTTCAACAGGGCGATCGCATGTTTCATCCGGCTTTCGCTGAGCAGCTCCATGAACGAGCTGCCGGTGATCTTGCGGATCAGTCTGGAGGTGTATTCGGGTGTATAGCCGAAATGAGCGGCGAGGCTGTTGAGGGTCACACTGTTGTGATGTTCCTCGATATAAGCGCTGATGTCATAGGCTTTGCGGGAATCGGAAAAACGGCTGGATGAGATTTCGATCGTATTCTCATAAAACCTGAGCAGCTTGGCAAAAAAGACGGCAAACAGCGAATACAGGATGGCATCGTATTCCTGATACTTGTTGATGCTTTCGAGCATCATCTGAATCATCAGGTCTTTCAGCTCCTGATCGTTGCCCGTGTGCACGGAAAGAAATGTGTGATCGCTGGAGCCGCGCAGGTTTTTCAGGAAGAATTCCGAAAGCGGGTTCTGTTTGTAATAGGCCGGATTCTTGAACACATTTTCAATGACTTCGGTGGACAGAATGACATTGATCACAATGCTTGAATCCTGCACATCGACGGCGTGGGAAACTCCGGGCGGAATGATACAAAGATCACCCATGCGCAGAATTCTCGTTTTTCCGTCGGCGGTATGGCGGCAGATGCCCTCAAACACATACAGCGCTTCGAAGTAGGTATGGAAGTGGGTGAATTCCGGAGAATAACAATTGTGTTTCTGCAGAAGAATGCCCAGCTCGGAATCTGAATAGAAGTATTCATCCTTCATGCTCGGCGGCATTGTCTCCATGATTTCGGGAATCACATAATGATGTTCCAGAATTTCATTCATATCCAGTGAGGCGAGATATGCGGGAAACGTATCCGGATGTTTTTTCTCGTCCTGATACCGTTTGTAAAACAATTCATTCTCATTCAGGCTGTGAAGATTCTGAAGCAGTTCGATCTGGTTCATCTTTTTTCACCTCTTTGATCAAATTATATCAGTTGAATAGATGAAATTTAATAAAATAATCAAAAAATATCTATGAAAGCGGTTACGATTGACAATATTTTATTTATTTGCAATTCGCTATTATAAAAATGTAATCAGACAGCGGCAGCTGAAACAGAGAATAAATATGAAAACAGTAGAAATCAGAAACATGAACAAACGGTTCGGTTCCACCATCGCTCTGAACAATGTTTCCTTTGAAGCCTATGAGGGAGAGATCCTCGGACTCATCGGGGAAAACGGTTCAGGCAAGTCAACCGCGACTTCGATTTACGCAGGCATGCAGAAATGCGACAGCGGTGAAATGCTGTTTATGGGAACCCCCTGGAATCCTTCCAGCATGAATGACGCCCTGAAAAAAGGTGTCGGCATGATCGTGCAGGAAAACGGAACGGTTCCCGGTGTCAGCGTTGCCGAAAACATCTTCCTCTCTGAATCGCAGCGGTTTAAAAAGGGACCGTTTGTGGACCGGAAGCGGATGATCAATGAGGCGCAGACAGCGCTCAATCAGATCGGCGCGGATCATATCAGCGCTTCACAGGTGACCGCGATGCTTGATTTCCAGGACCGCAAACTGATCGAAATTGCCAAGGTCATGGCAAACAATCCGAAGGTTCTGGTTGTCGATGAAACCACAACCGCGCTTTCCCAGAAGGGCAGAGACATCATCTACGCCATCATGGAAAAGATGAAAAAGGAAAACGGAACGGTCATCTTCATCTCCCATGACCTCGATGAGATCATGCATGTCTGCGACCGGCTGACCGTATTGCGTGATGGTTCCATCATCACCACATTCAAAAAAGCGGAATTCGATGAGGATGCGATCAAAACCTCGATGATCGGCCGTGAGCTTTCCGGCAGCTATTACCGTGATGACTATGGCGATCCGGCGGGTGAGGAGGTTGTGCTCAAAGCGGAGAACCTCTGCCATACCAACCAGCTTGATCATTTTTCCTTCGAACTTCACAAAGGCGAGATCCTGGGAATCGGCGGACTCTCTCATTGCGGCATGCATACACTCGGCAAAGTGCTCTTCGCGGCGGAAAAATGCGAAAGCGGCGAATTCACCGTTTACGGAAAAAAGGTCAATACCATTGCGGAAGCGATGAAGATGCAGATGGGATATGTTGCCAAGGACCGTGATACGGAATCGCTCAATACCGAGGCAAGCATCAAGGACAACATCGCCATTGCCGGTCTGGATAAGTTTGCCGTATCAGGCTTCCTGATCCTGCCGGGCAATGAAAAGAAATATGTGCAGAAACAGATTGACGGCTTAAGCATCAAATGCACCGGTGCGGATCAGTATGTGTCGGCACTGTCCGGCGGCAACAAGCAGAAAGTCGCCTTCGGCAAATGGCTGGGAAGGGAAAGTGAAATCCTGATCCTCGACTGTCCGACCCGCGGCGTTGACATCGGCGTCAAACAGGCGATGTATCAGCTGATGTACCAGATGCGCCAGGAAGGAAAATCCATTCTTCTGATCTCAGAGGAAATGGCGGAGCTGATCGGCATGAGCGACCGCATTCTGGTCATGAAGGACGGCGCTTTGAAAAAAGAACTGTTCCGCTCGAGGAAGCTTTCTGAAGCGGATGTGATTCAATACATGATTTAAGGAGCGGATCTTATGGATAACGAAAAAATCCTGAAACGGGAAAAACTGCGCAGAATGCTGTTCAGCTTCGCACCGGCGGCCGGCCTTGTCATTCTGTTTGCCCTGTTCATGGCCTTCGCCATTGCCCAGGACATCAACATTCCCTACAGTCTGAAAAACATTCTCAACCAGTCGGTGATTGTCATCGTCGTGGCAACCGGCGCGATCTTCATCTATACACTGGGTTCCTTCGATATCTCACTTGGCGCCAACATGTGTGTCAGCGCCCTGATCGGGGCGATGGTATATGGCAGAACGGAAAGCCTGGTGATGATGCTTGGAGCGTGCATCGCTTCGGCGGTCATCATCTCATTAACCTGTTCAGTGCTGGCTTCCGTATTCAACCTGCCGGTCTTTGTCACCACAATCGCAATGCTTTCATTGCTCAATGCGGCGGTATTGATGCTGATCGGAGCCAACGGCACCGGGGATATCATCCAGGTTCCGGCCGAAGCTGTATCTTCAATCAACACGATCCAGTTCAAGCTGTTTGTATTGCTTGCATACCTTGCGGTCTGTGTCTTCGCATTCAGTTTCCTCAAACTGGGCAGACAGGAAAAATTCATGGGCGGCAATCCGGTATGCGCAGCGCTCAGCGGACTTAACAATTCAAAACTCGCCATCTGTGCCTTCGCTTTGGCAGGCCTTGGGGTGGGCCTTGGCGCATTCTTAACCATCACATATGCACCGACCTTATCCCGCAACACGGCAGGCAGCGTCGGTATGGATGTCATCATCTCCATCGTCTTTGGCGGAATGCCCGTATCCGGCGGAGCCCGCTCCAGAATCTACTCAGCATCGATCGGCGCACTGTCCATGACACTGTTAAGTCAGATCATGCTGATGATGAATCTGAACTCAGGCATTTCCCAGATGGTCAAAGCAGTCATATTCCTGCTCGTGGTCTTCATTTCCATGAATGACGGCAGGAAGACAATATTACCCAGATAAAAACTAAGGAGGGAGGAAATATGAAATCATTCAGAAAAATCTTAGTTCTGGCACTCTCATTTGTACTCACATTCACCCTGGCTGCCTGCTCCGGCGGCGGCTCATCTGAAGGCGGATCTTCCGCATCCGAAGGCGGCATCGATGATTCCAAGAATGTCAAGATCGGCGTCCTGGTTGCCGATGCGACCGGCGCGGAAGCTCTCGCATTCCGTTCCTACTACGAGAACTACATTGCAAAACAGTACAATGTCACATTCATGTATTCCGATGAACTGACTGATGCGGCTGCCGAGGCAAGCGCAATCGACAACTTCATCGCCAACAACTGCAAGGCAATCATCTCATTCGCTTCCAGCGACCGTCCCGCCCAGATCCGCAAGTGCGCGGAAAACAAGGTCTACTACGCAGTCGCAACCGGAACACTCTCTGATGAGGAATATGCGGAATTCAAGGACAACGAATACTATGTCGGCGCCATCGGACCGGATCTTGCAACAGAATTCCAGGCAGGCTATGACATGGCAAAGTTCTATCTCGATCAGGGCAAGACAAAGTTCGCAATCTTCGGCGGCGCGACTCCTTATTACACAGACATGCACATCTACAGAACCGCAGGTATGTTAGTCGCAATGTGCGAAGCCGGCGGCGGCACATACAACGGCGCAAGCGACTTCGGCTCCATGATCGGCAAGATCTATGAAATGAACTGCCAGCTTGAACCGGCCAAGATCGGCTCAGTCGAGGTTGTCAGCTACATCGGTGGTTATGACTTTGACGACGCATGGTTCGGCAAACTGGCTGAAGCAGCCAACAATCCCAATGTTGAGGTTCTGCTCACAGTCGGCAGCGGTCTTGACACATTCGCAGCCTTCAAGCAGGAATCCCAGCAGCTGGCAACCGTTGACTCCTATACATCTGATGCAGTGGCAGCCATGAAGTCCGGTGTCCTGAACTATCTGGCAGGCAAATATTCCGCATCCATCGGTCCGATCTTCATGGCCACTCTCTCCGCTGTCCAGGGCAAGCCGATCAGAACCGCAAACGGTGAGGCTCTCGCACTCAGCCAGGGCTATTGGGTTGCCACAAGTGCGGAAGAAGCGGAAAAATTCTATGCGGTTGACTCTTCCACAGAGGATCCCGCTTATACCAGAGCAATGCTCGATACACTCTTCGGCGCATCCTATGATGACTTCGCGAAGTTCGTATCCGCATACAGTTTCGAAGAAATCCAGAATTTAAAGAAATAAGGCTTCATGAATTGAAGCGGGGGTAATCATATGAGCAAAGGAAAGAGACTGGCATGCACAGCGGCCATCCCGCTGCTGGTGTGTGTCATCACAAATCTGATCTGCATGGCAAAGGGCGTGGCGATGTTTGAAAGTTCCCTGCATGTTCTGACACTGATCAGAGCGGTGGCAAACGTCATCCTGGTCACATACGCGCTTTCGATCAATCTGAATTCAGGCAGGTTCGATTTCTCGGTCGGCTCCATCGCATTATTGTCATCGGTGCTCAGTTCCGCGATCACACTGAAATACGGACTGGGACCGGTGCCCATGCTGGCTCTTTCCCTGCTCTTCGGACTGCTTCTCGGTCTGCTCAGCGGTTTCGTTTATATCACGCTGAAACTGCCGCCGATGATCATCTCCCTGGGCGTGGCGCTCTTCTATGAAGGCCTTGCATACTCCATCACAGACGGCCATGGCATCTCCTTCATCAACAACAAGGAGCTGCTTGGCTTCGGCACAATTCCAAACTATCTGATCATCATTGTCTGCGCATTGATCTTCATGGTGATCCTGTTTGATCAGACAACCTTCGGCTACGATTACAAGGCATTGCTTTCCGGCCAGAGGGTGGCGGTCAATACCGGAATCAAGGAAAAGAAGAATGCACTGATCTGCTATGGCGCGGCGGGACTGCTCATGGGTGCGCAGGGTTTCATCTCCGCAACCACCACCGGAAGTATTCAGATGTCGCTCAACTTCGGTTCCATCGGCATCATGTTCACTGCTTTCCTGCCAATGTTCATCGGCGGATATATCGGCAGATTCTCCAATGACAAACTCGGATATCTTCTTGGCGCTGTATCCATGGCATTCATTTCTCTGACTTATGTCAGACTCATGGTCAACAGCTCCGTACAGCAGGTTGTGTCAGCGCTTCTGCTGGTCGGCTTCCTGATTTATCTGAACAACGAACAGAGAATTCTCAGCCTGTTCAGAAAGACGCATTGAATGAACTTCAGCTCAGAATCTCCTGCATAATCAGGAGATTCTGAGACCATCCTTTCTGACTCCTGCGGACGCAGGTTTTTTAGAAACCGGAGTATTGACCATATGATTAAAGGATTGATCTTTCAGTTTGACGGCGTGATCGCGGATGTCAGCGGATTCCGTTTTCTGGCATTTGCACGCATCTGTGAAGAGAAGGGCTGCAGACTGGATGCGAATGATTATGAGCTGGTGAAATCCATGCCCGCCGAAAGAGCTTTGCGGCTACTTATGGATATCGGCAATGTTTCCTGCTCAGAGCGCGAACTCAATGACCTGTGCAAACGGAAAGATCAGTATTTTAAGGAAGCTCTTGAAAAGATCAGCACGAATTCGCTGACTCTGGGAATCCGTGAATTTATCCGTCAGGCCAAAGAAGAGGGATATGTCACAGCATTGCTCTTTGATCAGGATTGCGCACGCACAATCACGGAATCTCTTCACATCGCTTCATTGTTTGACCGCATCCTTCCATCCCGCGATGAACCGCAGACGGACGCATTTGTCAAAGCAGCTGACGCACTGGATCTGCAGAAGCAGGAATGTGTTGCTTTTGTCAGTTCATCCGCAGCCGCGGCTATGGTGCGCGCAGCAGATCTGAGGTGTGTGGCGGTCGGTCAGAGTGAAGCTTCATTTTACAGTGATTATCACATCAGAGATTTCCGGAATCAGAATGCGGGAATCCTGATCCGCAAAGCAGAAGGAGAATGATATGAGAATCAGACATTTGCGTATCAACGGAATGAGAAATCCGATCGGTTATGATTTCGAAAAAGCAGCACTCACATTTCATGTTGAGGAAGCTGACGAGAATATTTCTGCGGCATTCACCGCGGAAGTCAGCACAGACAAAGACTTCACGCAGATTGTTTATTCCGCAGATGCGGATCCCCTCGCAGAAACCGGTCTGGAATTCAGACGTGAGGCATGCACACGCTATTATGTGCGTGTCAAAGCTTTGTTCAATGAGGAAAAAACAGTCTTCAGCGATGAAGAAGCTTTCTTTGAAACAAGCCTGAAGGAACACTCCTTTCAGGCAGAGTGGATCACGACTTCCGAAGATATCGCAAATCATCCGGTATTCTTTCATGACTTCACATCAGAAAAAAAGCCGCTCAGGGCAAGACTGTATATATGCGGACTTGGCATGTATGAGGCTTATCTGAATCAGGATAAGATTTCGGACAGCTATCTTGCGCCGGGACTCTGGGATTATGAGGATGAATATGAATATCAGACCTATGATATTACGGATCAGATTCACGAAGGTGTTAACCGGATTGAAGTCTTGCTTGGCAACGGCTGGTACAAGGGACGCTTCGGTCTCGATGGGCAGGATAACGTTTATGGCGACCGCTTCCTGCTGATCGCGGAAATTCATCTGATTGATGAGGAAGGAAATGAGCGTATCATCGCAACCGGCAAAGACTGGCAGTACCGCGCATCCGCGATCTGCGAAAGCTCCATTTATGACGGGGAAGTGATTGATGAATCATCTGTCTGCTTAGATGTATATAACGCCGTATTAACTGAGATCGACAGACCGCTGTGTGCGAAAAAAGGAATTGTGGTCAGAGCGTGCGCAGAGTTCAATGTGGCTGAAGTGATCCATACTGAGGCAGATGAAACGGTTCTGGATTTCGGACAGAACATTGCCGGCTTTGTGCAGTTTTCCGGCAGACTTGAAGCCGGTCAGAAAATCCTGCTCGAATATGGCGAAGTTCTTCAGAAGGGCTGCTTCTGCAATGAGAACTACCGCAGCGCAAAAGCCCGTTTTGAATATACAGCAGGCAATACGGCACATACCGTTCGTCCCCATTTCACCTATTACGGTTTCCGCTATGTGCGGGTGAGCGGGATCAGTGAGATCAATCCGGCTGATTTCAAAGCAGTGCAGATTGCGTCAGATGTAGAGAGGACCGGAAGGTTTGAATGCCCAAACGCTCTGGTGAACCGGCTGTATCAGAATGCCTTCTTCTCGCAGATGGACAACTTCATCGAGATTCCCACCGACTGTCCGCAGCGGGATGAGCGGCTTGGCTGGACAGGGGATGCGCAGATGTTCGCGCCGACCGCCTGTTTCAATGCGGACTGCTGTGCCTTCTATGAGCGCTTCCTTCTCAACCTGCATCACTATCAGCTCAAGCACGACGGCGCCATTCCGAATTATTTCCCGATGCAGGGATTTTTGGGCGGCTCCTGTCAGATCTGGGGTGATGCGGTGGTGTTCATCTGTGATGCGCTGAAACGTTATTATGCCAATGAACATTTCTATGAAACCGGATACCGCATGATGCGCATGTGGATTGACTATTGCCTGAAATATATGGCAAACGATCAGTATATGATCAAAGGCCATATGCAGTTCGGCGACTGGCTGGCTCTGGATGGGGTAACTGATCAAAGCATGCGCGGAGGCACGGATGATGATTATGTGGCATCGATGTATTTCTGTGAAAGCCTGAAAAAGACCATCGCATACGGCGAAGATCTTGGCATTGACCAGTCTGATCTGAGAAATATCAGAGAGCAGCTGAAAGAAAATATTCTCAATGAATATTTCTCAAATACCGGCAGATTATGCGTGGATACCCAGACCGGTTATCTGCTTGCGCTGCGCTTTGGAATTTACAGAAACAAAGATGAGATCATCAAAGGACTCAGAAAGAGATTTGAAAAAGACGCATACCGCATCCGCTGCGGTTTTGCCGGCGCTCCCAATCTGGTGCAGATTCTGGCTGAAAACGGCATGGAAAAAGAGGCGCTTCACTTCCTGCTCAATGAGGAATATCCCGGCTGGCTCAATGAAGTCAAACTTGGTGCGACAACCATCTGGGAACGATGGAATTCCATTCTCGCAGACGGCTCACTCAGCGGCAGCGGGATGAACTCTCTGAACCATTATGCCTATGGCAATGTATGCGAATTCCTTTATACGGGACTGGCCGGTATCAGGCCGTTGAAAGACGGATTCCGGGAAGTTCAGATTCAGCCTTTGATCAACGGATATTTCAGCTCTGTGAACTGTGAATACAGATCGGCAGCCGGAAAGTATACCGTTGTATGGAATACAGAAGAAACCGGAACCATCCATGTGCATCTTGAGATTCCTTATGCATGCAAGGCAAAGGTGATTCTTCCACACTGCGATGAAACGGTCCTTGGCGGCGGCTCATATGATTTTGAAATTCATCCTGCGCACAATGTGCGGATGGTATATGACGGTGATTCATTTATCTGTGATCTGTCGGCCAACTCTATGATCCGTGAAGAAATGCTGAAACGGATTCCGCAGCTGTATTACATGTCAATCTCAGATGTGGAAAGCAGACATCTCACATTGAACCGGATCATGGAAATGCCGTTCCTTGGTTTGGATCTTTCAATCATTGATTCCATGCGCGCTTTCGTAAAGACAGTTCCGTTTGAAAAACAGTAAAAAAAAACATGGATACAGCTTTGAAACGAAGAAGCTGTATCCATGTTTTACTCGTCAGAAACGGAGCATTATAATGTCAAACTGTGTTCAGAAACTGCCCGGATGGAACACATTGTCAAAGTTGTCTGACACAGTCTGCATGAGTTCAGCTGAGGAAATTTCTTTAATTTGTGCGATTGCGCTGTATATGCGCACAACATCGGCGGGCTCATGGCGGTGATCTCTTACAGGGCTCTGGTAAGGAGCGTCTGTTTCAACCAATATGCGCTCCAAAGGGACAGAGCGGATCACTTCCGCCGGTTTTCTGGCATTGGCAAACAGAACGCTGGCACCGAATGAAATGTAATAGCCGAGCCGGATGTAAAGCCTTGCCATTTCGACGGAACCGGAGTAGCTGTGAATGATGCCTCTGATTGGATATTGTTTCAGGATTTCCAGAGTGTCCGCGCTGGCTTTGCGGTTATGGATATCCACCGGCAGATTCAGCTGCTGTGCAAGCTTCAGCTGTCTGACAAAGAATTCTTTCTGGATGTCTTTTGTATGGCGATGTGAAAAATAATCCAGACCGATTTCACCGATCATATCAGGCTGACATTCAATGACTCTGTTTCTGAATGCTTCAAACAGGTCGGGTGTGCTGTCTGTTTCCAGTGACTGGGGATGAATTCCATATGCAAGTCTGAAACCGGGATATTCATTTCTCAGCCGGATGCCTTCTTTGAGATCATGTTCATTGCAGCAGATCATGATCGCCTTATGAACCCGGGCAGTCAACATGCGGGTGATCACTTCATCGCGGTCGCTGTCAAACTGATATGAGCCAAGGTGACAATGCGCATCAACGTAAACCATGATCACTCCAGCCAGATGATTTCACCGGAATGAATGTCATACAGCGCGGGGACTGTTGTGACATCAGGGAATGCCTCTTTGACTTTATGCGCCTGATAAACGGTGTTGAGGATACTTGCTTCAAGCGCTTTTTTCTCATTGCCGATTGCATGGATGATATCGCGGGTGATGGAGCCGACATGTCCGCCTGTCTCTCCCTTAAGGGACGCGCCGACAGCGCCGCAGCCGGTATGGCCGAGCACCACAACCAGTTCAATGCCGAGATGTTCCACGGCATATTCAATGCTTCCGAGCTGATTTTCTCCGATGACATTTCCGGCGACCCGGATGGTGAAGATTTCACCGATTCCGCATGTGAAGATGTCTTCAGGGATTTCCCTGGAATCCGCACAGGCGACAATCACCGCATAGGGATGCTGGCCGTGCTCGGCTGTCTCAATCCGGATTTCTCTGGAAATATTTCCCGGATTGAACGAAGAGGATATGTATCTGCGGTTGCCTTCCTTCAAACGGGCAAACGCTTTTTCCGCATTCATCTGGTTCATGATCTATACCTTCTTTTTCTTTTGTTCTCATCATAGCACTCTTTCCGATCTATGCACAAAGCGCATGAGTACCTATCCGCAACAGATATTTGAGCATCGTCAATCCGCTTTTTATAATTGATATGAACAATGGAGGGTTTCCATGAGATACAGAACAAACAGAAGGACAGGGGATCAGATCAGTGAGATCGGTCTCGGCTCCGCATATATTTATAAAGCCGATCATGATGAAGCGATCAGAACACTGCGTCATGCATTTGAAAACGGCATCAATTATTTCGATCTGGCAGCCGGGGACGCCAGCGCCTTTCCGCTTTATGGCGAAGCATTCAAAGATGTGCGTGACAGGGTGATTTATCAGATTCATTTCGGCGCGGATTATTCGGCAGGCGAATACGGGTGGTCGCTGGACCTTGATACAATCAGGAAATCCGTTGCGTGGCAATTGGAACAGCTTCATACGGATTATATCGATTACGGCTTCATCCATTGTCAGGATGAGGACAGTGACTGGGAAACCTATAAGGAAAACGGAATTCTCGATTATATCCTCGAACTGAAGAAAAAGGGAATTGTGCGCCATATCGGACTGTCCTCACACACACCCTCGGTGATCATGCATATTCTGAATGAAGTGAAAGTGGATATGTTAATGTTCTCCGTCAATCCGGCATATGACTATGGCCAGGGGGAATTCGCGTTTGGCGCGGACGAAGAAAGAAGGGCCGTCTATGAAAGATGCGAAAAGGACGGCATCGGCATTTCCGTCATGAAACCGTTCTGCGCAGGCCAATTGCTTGATGCGGATCAGTCGCCTTTCGGAATTGCCCTGACACCGTATCAGTGCATCCGCTATGCACTGGATAAACCGGGTGTATTATGCGTACTGCCTGGCGCACAGAGCGTGCAGGAAGTTGAAACACTTCTTGCTTATGAAAAGCAGAAGGAAGAGGATCTGGATTATTCCATGATCGCTGATTATACGCCGAAGGAATCGGCCGGCAAATGCGTCTATTGCAATCATTGCAGACCGTGTCCGATGGGAATTGATATCGGCCTTGTCAACAAGTATTACGATCTGGCAAAGGCAGGGGATGAGCTGGCTGTGACGCATTACCGCACACTTGAAAAGAATGCATCGGACTGCGTGAAGTGCGGACATTGCGATTCCAGATGCCCGTTCCATGTTCATCAAAGTGCGCGCATGAGTGAAATCGCCGAATGGTTTGCAAAGAAGTGAAATCATGAGGAAAATGATTGCGGCGTTCTCCCTGCTGTTTCTGTTATGCGGCTGTCAGTCAGCACCTTCACAGCCAGAAACAGAAATAAAGGATGAACCGGTGAGTGAAACAGAGAATGATACTGTGACTGAAACGGAAACAGTTACGGAAGAACATGAGATTTCAGAAGAGACTGAGAAAGAGGAAATGACAATGATACTGAAAATCAATGATCAGAAAATCGATGTGAACTGGGAGGATAATGAATCCGTCGCGGCGCTTGAACAGCTTGTATCATCAGCACCGCTTACCATTTCCATGAGTATGTACGGCGGCTGGGAACAGGTCGGCTCCATCGGCAGAAGCCTGCCGAGAAATGATGTGCAGACCACCGCGGTATCCGGCGATATCATGCTGTATTCAGGCAATCAGATTGTGCTGTTTTACGGAAACAATTCATGGGCATACACAAAGCTCGGTTCCATGCATGCATCGCAGGATGAGCTGAGAGAACTGCTCGACAACGGCGATGTCACTGTTGAAATTTCCGTGGAGTAAATCATGAAAATCACAATTCTGATGGGCAGCCCCCATTTAAACGGCTCCACCGCGTTTCTGGTGAACGCCTTTGCGCAAGGCGCGAAAGACGCCGGACACGAAGTTGTACAGTTCAATACAGCGCATATGAACATCCGCGGGTGTCTGGGATGCGATTATTGCCGTGACAAAGAAAAAGGTGTCTGCGTGCAGAAGGATGATATGCAGAAGGTATATCCTGAGATTCTGAGCAGTGACATGGTTGTATTTGCTTCACCGGTTTACTATTTCACACTGAGCGCTCAGCTGCAGGCCGCAATCCACCGCACTTATTCGATTGACATTCCGCAGAATGTGAAACAGACCGCACTGATCATGAGCTCCGGAGACAGATTTGTTTACGGCCCGGCAATCACGCAGTATTACCAGTCCATCGTCGAATACTGGAAAGTCAGAAACGCGGGTATCTTCACTGCGGCCGGCGATGACAACAAATCAGAGCAGAAATACAAAGAGCTTTACGAATTCGGAAAATCACTCTGAACCGGCATCTGCCGGTTTTTCTGTTTCCCGGACATATGAAAAGCCATATGACATTGGTATTCATATGGCTTTTTCTGAAGATTATTTTTTCTGCGCTTCCTGATAGCGTTCAATGCATTCCTCGATGATTTTCGCTGCTTTTTTGCGGTGATGATAAGCGCCGGTTGTCACTTCAATTCCCTGAAGAACCTTGTAGTTTTCAAAGAAATTGCGGATTTCCTCCAGCTCGAAGTCAGGCAGATCGGACAGCTGATGCACATTGTCATAGCGCGGATCGCAATCCACGACCGAGATCAGCTTGTAATCCAGCGCACCGTTGTCAATCATCTCAAGATAGCCGAGCACTCTGGCCGGGACAATGCAGCCGGGGAAGGTCGGATCCTTGCAGATGACAAGAATATCCAGCGGGTCTCCATCCGGTGCCAGGGTTCCTTCGATGATTCCGTATTCGGTCGGATAGATCATTGCGGAATAAAGGACGCGGTCAAGATGAATTCTGCCTGTTTCGTGATTCACCTCATATTTGTTTCTCGAATTGAGAGGGATCTCAATCAGAGCTTCAACGACAAGATCTTTACTCATTTCCAAGTACGCTTTCGCCGTTGGATTCGCAGAGTTCCTTCATGAAGTCATAGGACTTCTTCTTCGCTCTTTCCAGAGTTCCGTGGCCGTCGTTGAATCTGTCGACATAGACAAAGCCATAGCGTTTCTTCATTTCACCGGTTCCGGCGGAGACAACGTCAATCGGTCCCCAATAGAGATAGCCGCGGCAGTCAACGCCATCCTCAATCGCAAGGTCCACGTTCTTGACATGTTCCGTGATGTAGTGGATGCGGAAGTCATCCTCAATCGTTCCGTTTTCATTCAGATTCTCATCCAGACCGACACCGTTTTCAACGATGTAGAGCGGCAGATGATAGCGGTCATAAAGAACATTCAGTGTATAGCGGATGCCTTCGGGATCCACCGGCCATCCCCAGGGCTTGGGTGCCTTGTCCTTGAGATACGGATTTTCCTTGCCGACCAGTCCGCCGGTATCGCCTTTCATCGCATAATCATAATCATATGTGCTGGAGCGGTAATAGCTGAATGAGAAGAAGTCGACTGTATATTTTTTGATCAGGGCAAGCTCTTCATCGGTGAAGTTCACTGTGACACCGTCTTTCTTCCATACTTTTTTCAGATAGGTCGGAACAATGCCCAGACAGAACGGATCGCCGAAATAGAAGTTGGCCATTCTCTGTGATTCCAGAGCGCCGAAGACATTCTTCGGATCGCAGTTGTACGGATAGGTTGCGACGGAGGAGCTTGTAAGCATGCAGCCGACCTGGTTGGCAGGATCAATCTCATGACCCAGACGAACTGTTTCAGCATTGGCAACCAGAATGTTGTGATAGGCATCCCAGATATCCTGCTTTGTGGTGGAACCGATCGGATCGGAAGGATCCTTCGGATCTTTGACTGTCAGAACACCGGCCGCGACCAGCGGAATGCGGAACATGTTGTTGACTTCATTGAATGTGAGCCACAGCTTCACCTTGCCCTTGTAGCGGGTGAAGACGGTTGTGACATATCTCTTCCAGAATTCAATCAGAAGGGGATTGGACCATCCGCCATACTCTGTCACCAGATAAAGCGGTGTCTCATAATGGGAGAGGGTGATGACCGGCTCCATGCCCAGTTCAAGCATGGTGTCGAACATATCCTCATAGAATTTCAGACCTGCCTCATTGGGCTCTTCCTCATTGCCGTTGGGGAAGATTCTGCCCCATGCAATGGAGGTGCGGAAGGAATTGAATCCCATGCCTGCCATCAGTTTCAGGTCTTCTTTGTAACGATGATAGCCGTCCACGGCCTCATGGGAAAGATATGCCTTTTCAGGATCGAGGCACATCTCATATTTCTTTGTCTCTTCATTCCATTTGATGCCGGGCTGTCTTGACATGATGCCGACGAGAACATCGGTGACGTTGGGCTGCTTGCCGTCCTCAAGCCACGCACCTTCGTACTGGTTTGCGGCAATTGCGCCGCCCCATAAAAAGTTCTTGGGGAAACTCATAGATTATTTTCTCCTTTTCTGATGTCTTCATTATAAAGGCTATTCGGAAATCGTGCATCCATGAAGACTTTTTGACAGCATTCAAAGCCATATATCCGCCCATACATAGTAAAATGACATGGGAAAAAGAAAGAAGGTAACAACTTATGAAAATCAGCCTGATTGAACCGCTTGGCGTCAAAGCGGAAGTGATTGAGGAACTCTCTGCGGATCTTGTGAAGCAGGGCCACACATTCGTCAGCTATGACACGCTGGCAAAAAGCGAAGAGGAACAGATTGAAAGAGTCAAGGACAGCGACATTGTGATGATCGCCAATCATCCCTTCAGAGCCGCCGCCATTTCAGCTGCTTCCAATCTGAAGATGCTCGATGTCGCATTCACCGGCATTGATCATGTTGATGTGCAGGCATGCCGTGAAAAGGGCATCACCATCTGCAACGCTGCCGGCTATTCCACCCAGACTGTTGCGGAGCTGATTCTCGCAATGGCTGTGGGCGGTCTGAGAAATATAGTAAAAGCGGACAGCCTGACCAGAAACGGCGGCACCAGCGCAGGCATCGGCGGCCGTGAAATCGCCGGAAAGACTGTCGGTATCATCGGCCTTGGCGCAATCGGACTCAGAGCCGCAAAGCTCTTTCTTGCCTTTGGCGCGAAGGTGATCGCTTATAACAGAAGCGAGAAAGAGGAAGCCAAAGCGCTTGGCATTGAATACAAATCATTGGATGAAGTGCTTTCTGAAAGTGACATCATCTCTTTAAACCTGCCCAACAATGCCGAAACAAAAGGACTGATCTCAAAGGAAAAGATCGCACTCATGAAACATGATGCACTGTTCATCAACTGCGCAAGAGGACCGATCGTTGACAATGGCGCTCTGGCGGAAGCTTTGAACAATGATGAGCTTGGTTTTGCATGCATCGATGTCTATGACATGGAACCTCCGATTCCGGCGGATTATCCGCTTCTGCATGCGAAAAACACAATCCTGACACCCCATCAGGCTTTCATCTCGGAAGAGGCGATGGTCAGAAGGGCGAAGATTGTATTCGATAATGTATATGCATATCTTGAAGGCAGTCCCGTCAATGTGTGCCGTTGATCCTCATATATAAACCATCAGAATCAAGTGCCTGTCTCATATGCATTTCATGAATGAATTGCCATGCGAAGCAGGCATTTTACGTGTCTGTGAAAGGCGGTTACAATAGAAACAGATGAAAAAGGAGACCATATGGACGAAGCGATCAAAAAGGTTTCACCATTTGAAACAGGCGGAGTCAATCCCGTCATTCAGTACTTTTCAGGCAGAAGCTGGTTTGCGCCTCTGACCGGTGCGGATGCGCAGGTGGATATTGCCAATGTCACCTTTGAACCCGGCTGCCGCAACAACTGGCACGTTCATCATGGCTGCCAGCAGATCCTGGTCTGCGTCGGCGGCGAAGGATGGTATCAGGAATGGGGTAAAGAGGCAGTGAAGATGGTGCCGGGAACAGTCATTGAAATCCCGCTGGATGTCAAGCACTGGCATGGCGCCGCAAAAGATTCCTGGTTTGAGCATCTTTCCATTATGTCCAGAACGGTTGCCGGCAGCCATGAGTGGCTGGAACCCGTGGATGATGAAACGTATAATTCATTATAATCAGCGAAAGGAAAACAATATGTACAACGACAACGCAAAGAAAATTCATGACAGACTTTTTCCGGGTTTTCCTATGAATGAGAATGATCCGGATTACGATTATGCCAGACGCTATGAAAACTGGGCATATGATGAAGTGATCAATGCCAATGATCTCGATGAGAGACACCGCATGCTCGCAACCCTTGCCACATGCATGGGCGCGCTGGCTGTTGATGAATTCGGCGTATTGATTCCCGGCGCCATCAATTCCTTCGGTCTGACACCTGAGGAAGTCAAAGAGGTCGTCTATCAGGGAACCGCATATCTCGGCATGGCAAGAGTCCATCCCTTCCTGATGAAGACCAATGAAGTGTTCCGTGCCATGGGCATTGAGGAGTCAAAGGAAAGCCGTCTGACCAATACCGATGAGACAAGACAGCCCACCGGCACCCAGGCTCAGGTTGATATTTTCGGGGAAAACATGAAGGACTTCTGGAAGGGCGGAACGGTCAATTACTGGCTGGCTTCCAACTGCTTCGGTGATTATTACACCCGTAAGGGACTGGATCTCAGAGACCGTGAAATGATCACATACTGTTTCCTGCTTGCCCAGGGCGGATGCGAACCGCAGCTCAAGTCACACATTCAGGGAAATATCAATGTCGGCAATGATGTTGATTTCCTGACAAAGGTCACCGAGCAGATGGTTCCCTATATCGGCTATCCGCGCTCGCTCAACGCCTTTGCCTGCCTGGCGCAGTTCCGCAAATAAGACCGAAAGAAAACGTATCTCCTGACCGCATTCATCGCGGAAGGGACATACGTTTTTTTGTTATGCTTTTTTCAGTATTGCCCAAAGCCATCTGAAATCAGGCTGGCCGGGATGCTCGTTGCCGAAGATTCCCTGTTCAATGACTTTCAGTTCATCAAACTGTTTCATCATCTGAGCAAAGCGTTCCTCATTCATGTAAGTGTAATAACGTTTGCCAAGATACCCGTCTTCACTGCCGTATTTGAATGAGACAAAGATGATTCCGCCATCCTTTAAAGCGCGGATCATCTTCGGAAACAGTTCAGTCAGCTTTTCATATTCCAGATGCATGATTGATGCCGATGCATAGATGGCATCATACTGATTCACATCATCCAGTTCATTGAATTCCATGAGCTTCACTTCTTTGCCGAGATACTGTGAAGCCAGTCTGCACATGCCTTCGGAACCGTCGGCGGATGTGACATCAAAGCCTTTGTCCATGAAGTATCTGCTGTCTCTTCCCGAGCCGCAGCCCAGATCCAGTATGGATGCGCCGCTGTTCAGGAAGGAAAGGAAATGGTCCTGATTGGTGCGTTCGGTGATGGTGAAGGCGTCATCGAAGCATTTCTGCGCCTTCTCATTGAAATAATCGATTGTTGTGTTGTGCATATGATCCTCTTTTACCTATCATAACATGAATACTGCTCATGTGATTTGTATGGAACCGTTCATCTGTAAAATCAGATATTGATCCAGCCAAGCGCGGAAGCGATGGAGGAAAGGAAGATCACAATCGCAAAGACAGGGCAGATGTACTGAATCATGAAGCTGAACAGCTTTCTTCTGCCGAAGGGATGACCGTCTGCCATGACTTCGTTTTCCACCGCCTGAATGCCCATATGGCGTGAGACGAGCAGACAGATGAACACTGCCGCAACCGGCATCATCAGTGAGTTGGTCAGGAAATCGAAGAAATCCAGGAATGCCATTCCCATGACGGAAACAGAGGACAGCGGTCCATAGCCAAGGCAGCTCAAAGTGCCAAGCACCATCATGATGACTGCCATGACAGCCGTTCCTTTTCTGCGTGACCAGCCGAATTCATCGCTGAAGGTGGATACGGCGCTTTCGCATAAGGCGATGGCGCTGGTAACGGCCGCAAACAGAACGAGCAGGAAGAAGAGAATGCCGATCAGTCTGCCTCCCGCCATATCCGCGAAGATGCGGGGCATGGTGATGAACATCAGGGCAGGTCCCTGGTTCAGGGTATCGGGATTGCCTTTGAAGAAGGCGAATACCGCAGGAATGATCATCAGTCCGCCAAGCAGGGCGATGGCTGTATCGAAGATCTCAACCTGGATGGTCGAATGATCAATGCTGGTGTCTTTCTTCATATAGCTGCCGAAGGTGATCAGAATTCCCATCGCAATGGAAAGGGAATAGAACATCTGTCCCATGGCCGCGACCACCGTCTTCCAGGAAAAACGGCTGAAATCCGGAACCAGAAGATATTTCACGCCTTCCATGGCGCCGGGTCTTGTGATGGTGTAGATGCTGATGATCAGAGCCAGCACAACCAGCACCGGCATCATGATGCCCGATACACGCTCAATGCCGTTGTTCACACCGAGCCATATGACTCCGAGCACAAATGCGATGAAGATGACAAACCATAATTCCGCCTGCCATCCGCCGCTGATGAAATCTGAGAAATAATTGTCCGCGACCAGCTGATTCATATCGCCGCAGATGAATTCATAAAGATATTTGCATACCCAGCCGCCGACCACGGAATAGTAGGGGACAATCAGTACCGGAATGATGGCATTGAGCCATCCGCCCGCTTTCATGAAACTGTTTTTGCCATAGTAGTCAAACGCGCCGACCGGACTTTTGCGGCAGGAACGTCCGATGCTGGTCTCGGCGATGATCATCGTATAGCCGAAGGTCAAAGCGAGAATGATATAAACAAGCAGGAATGCCCCGCCGCCGTATCTTGCCGCAAGGTAGGGGAATCTCCATATATTTCCAAGTCCCACCGAAGCCCCGGCTGCCGAAAGGACAAAGCCGAGCTTGGATGAGAAGGATCCTCTGTTTTTACTGTCCAAAACACTCACCTCTTTCTTTTGGGTTCAATCCTATCTATCCTATACCCAAAAGTGTCGAAACTCCACTGATAAAAAGGAAAATAAGCGCTTCGGGCAGTGTGCTGACATATTATTTGCATGGTGTTTCATAAACCGTTAGAATTATGCGCGTAAGAAAAACAGAACATGTTTCAGAGGAGGGACTTCCATGGTTGCGGTTTTGCTCGCACAGCAGATTTTTCAGCTGTTTCTGATGATGTTATGCGGATATCTGCTTGTCCGTCTGAATGTATTGAAATCATCCGACTCCAAGCCGCTCTCGGTGCTGCTTGTCTATCTGATCACTCCGTGCACGATTCTCAATGCCTTCCAGATTGAATACTCCGCTGAAAAGGCAGCCGGCTTCATCATGGCAATCCTGTCCGGTCTGATGATCCATGTTCTGCTGTTTGTGATTGTGTATTCGCTCAGCCGTGTGTTCCGTTTCACCAATGTTGAAAAAGCATCTCTGATTTATTCCAATGCCGGCAATCTGATCATTCCTCTTGTCACCGCGATCCTTGGCGAGGAATGGGTGATCTATGCGAGCGCCTTCATGGTTGTGCAGCAGTTCATCATCTGGACCCATGGCAAGTCTTTGATTCAGGGAAAAACAGGCGCGGATTTCAAGGCGATCCTGCTCAATGTCAACCTGATTGCGTGCGTTGCCGGCATGATCATGTTCCTGCTTCATCTGCATCTGCCTTCGCTGATCGGCGGCACGGTGAAATCGATGGCTTCGGTGATCGGACCGGTTTCAATGATCATGATCGGCATGATCCTGGCCGGAACGGATCTGAAATCCATTGTGAATGGTAAGCGGATCTGGATCATTGCCGTATTGAAAATGATCATCATTCCGATGATCATCCTTGTGATTATGAAATACAGCGGCTTCAGCCGTTTCGCAGCGGACGGCGTCACCATTCTTTACATCAGCCTGATGGCCACGATGACACCAAGCGCCTCCACCGTCACCCAGATGGCACAGCTTTATGACCAGGATGCCGGCACGGCAACCGCGATCAATACGATCACCACATTGATGTGCATTGCGACGATGCCGGTGCTGACGATGGTTTACTACCTGTAATCTTTGAGAAAATCCGAATATCCCTGGCTGAGTTCAATCATGGCAAAATGCCTTTCTGAAAGACAGAACTCGGCTTTTTTCTTTGTGCCGTCTGCAAATGTGATTTCTGCACTATAGACCTGGTTCGGATATTCCTGAATGATTTTTCCGCTTACCTCATAACGGGCCCCGGCGGGATCCATGAGCCTTGCCCGGATATTCTTTTCATTGATTTCGACATCATCCGCCAGCAGCATTCCCACATGGAAGCCAAGGTATTCCCTGTCACTGAGCTTATAACATTCCGCTTTCGCCTCATTTCTGAATATGCGGTAAAGATGAAGCGGTCTGGCAAAAGAAAGGGCGGTGATCATGTCATCGTAAACATGTGTGATCAGAACCGGGATCTCATGCATCATGTCTTTGATACTGATTTTCAATATGCATTCAGAAGAGACCTGCGCATGTTCAAAGGCGTCCATGTTGAGAACCTCTGATGTATATGAATAGTAAACAGAAAGCACATCCCCGATTTCAAAGCTGTTCCGTCTTCTTGCCAGCTCATCCTCATATGCCATCCATCTCTGAAGGGCTGCGCTGATATGATCTTTTTGGGCAAGGCAGCTGTCCACTTCCTCACGGATCAGCTTACTGTGGACGCTGAGCGGCAATGTCACCTTTGTTTCCAGGCGGTTATGAAAGATGCCCATGACGGCATTGTCAGGCTGATAGTCTTCTTTTAATGCCTGCACTTCAAAGCTTTCCAGAAATCTGGGAAGTTTCATGATATGCAGCGGGAAAAGGGCAAGCCAGAGTGAATAATGAAGCGGCCGGATGCCATCGGTTTCCTTCATGAACAGGGTCAGTTTCCATGTGAGGTCGTGCGCCTCTGAATCATCGGCATTCAGCAGCTCATGGGCGGCGATGATCATATCCAGATATTCAATGTCATCCTGCATGATGAGACCGCTGCGATACAGTTTCATATTCTTTGTGATGATATTCTTCAATGCTTCATGATCCATGTTCAGTCTCCTCCTTTGTCTCATCCGCTCTGTTTCTGACAAGCGGATCAAGCTGATATACCGACTGATATTCTTTGGGGGAAACCCCGTATTCACTGCGGAAGGCGCGGAAGAAGGAGGAATAATCCCCGAATCCATGCATGCGGTAGATCTGGCTCAGCGCTTTGTTTGCCTTGATGTCATCCGCACATCGCTCCAGACGCTTTTTCTGGATGTACCTGTGAACGGTCATGCCGGTGCGGTCCTTGAAAATATGGGCAATGTGATATTTGGAAACAAAGAACTGTTCACCCAGTCTTTCCAGACTCAGCTCCTCATCCAGATGGGTTTCGATGAAATCGATCATCATCTGAATCTGATCGCTTCCTTTTTCGGCAGGCCGGGGATTGTCATGTTCATAAATGAAGCGGCTGATCAGCGTCAGCAGGTCCATGATGCAGATATGACGGAAGTCTTCGGCTGCGTATTTATCAGAATGATCCTCCTCGATCAGTCTGAGAATCTTTGACTGAATCAGGGCATATTCGCTTTCACTGAAATGAAAGATATTCTGTTTCTGCGAGGCTGCTTTTTTGCGGATATAGCTGATGCCCGGCACAATGACGGCAATCTCGGCAATATAGGCCGAACTGATCCAGAACACATAGCGGCTGTATGATTTTTCAGAGTTTTCGGTGATGGCGCGATGAGGCGTTCCCGGCGGCACAATCACGGCGTCGCACGGAACAAGAGGGGTTCTTTTTCCGCGGATTTCCATTTCAACCTTTCCCGAAACCGGGAAATAAAATTCGTAATAATCGTGCTTGTGCACGGAGACACTCTGGAAATAAGAGTCGCTGTAAAAGAAGATTTCATAGTCTTCTTTGCGCATATTCTGGCGGGTGCTGAATTCTGAGCGGTATTGTTTCTTCATGAGCCTATCATACAACAATATTTGCAATCTGTTTGACAATTTGCACAATGTAAATCCAAGAGCTTTCATTGCAGAATAAGAGTGTACATAAAAGGAGAAAATCAATTATGAAAATGACACTGAGATGGTACGGTTCCAAGCATGACACCGTGACACTGGAACAGATCAGACAGATTCCGGGCGTTACCGGCGTCATCACAATGCTGTACGACAAGCAGCCTGGCGACCTTTGGACACGCGAGGAAATCCACGCGCTCAAGGAAGAAGTCGAGGCTTCCGGATTAAAGATCGAAGGCATTGAATCCGTCAATGTTTCCGATGCGATCAAGACAGGCTCCAAAGACAGGGACAAGGACATCGCGACTTACATCGAATGTCTGAGAAACCTCGGTGAAGAGGGCATCCGCCTGGTCTGCTATAATTTCATGCCCGTCTTTGACTGGACAAGAACCGAGCTGGCAAGAAAGAGAGCGGACGGCTCCACAGTGCTTGCCTACACCCAGGAAGCAGTCGACGCGCTGGATCCGGAAAAGATGTTCGACTCCATCGCCGGCGATATGAACGGCACCGTCATGCCGGGCTGGGAACCGGAAAGAATGGCAAAGGTCAAAGAGCTGTTTGAACTCTATAAGGACATTGACAACGAGAAGCTCTTCGAAAACCTTGTTTATTTCCTGAAAGCAATCATGCCTGTCTGCAATGAATATGACATCAAGATGGCAATCCATCCCGATGATCCCGCCTGGAGCGTATTCGGTCTGCCGAGAATCATCATCAACAAGGAAAACATCCTGAGACTGATGAATGCGGTTGACGATGTGCACAACGGCGTCACTTTCTGCTCAGGCTCCTACGGAACAAACCTGAACAATGACCTGCCCGATATGATCCGCTCCCTCAAGGGAAGAATCCACTTCGCGCATGTCAGAAACCTGTATTTCCATTCCCCGACAAACTTCGAGGAAGCTGCGCATCTTTCCAGCGACGGAACATTCGATATGTATGAAATCGTCAAGGCGCTCTATGAGATCGGCTTTGACGGACCGATCAGACCTGACCACGGAAGAATGATCTGGGGCGAGGTCGCAATGCCGGGCTACGGTCTTTATGACAGAGCGCTTGGCGCAGCATATATCAACGGCTTATGGGAAGCAATTGAAAAGAGTCAGACAAGAGGCTTATAAGAGGAAGGTAAAAGAAAATGGAAAAGAATGTTATCAATACAGATCTCAGCGGAAAGACAGCAGTCGTCACAGGCGCCGGAGGCGTGTTATGTTCCTATTTTGCAAAGGTTCTGGCAAGAGCCGGCGCAAAGGTTGCACTGCTTGACCTCAATGAAGAGGCAGCACAGAAGTTCGCCGACGAAATCGTCGCTGAGGGCGGCGTAGCCAAGGCTTACAAGTGCAATGTTCTCGACAAGGACAACTGCTATGCGGTTGCCGAAGCGGTATGCAACGATCTCGGCCCCTGCGATATCCTTCTCAATGGCGCAGGCGGAAACAACCCCAGAGCAACCACCGACAAGGAATATTTCGAAAACGGAGATATCGAAGCTGACACAAAGAGCTTCTTCGATCTCGACAAGAGCGGTGTTGAATTCGTCTTCAACCTGAATTTCGTCGGCACACTTCTGCCCACCCAGGCATTTGCCAGACAGATGGTCGGCCGCGAGGGCTGCAACATCCTCAATATCTCATCCATGAACGCATATACCCCGCTGACCAAGATCCCGGCTTACTCCGGCGCAAAGGCGGCTGTCTCCAACTTCACACAATGGCTGGCAGTTCACTTCTCCAAGGTCGGCATCCGCGTCAACGCGATCGCACCGGGCTTCTTTGCCACAAAGCAGAATGCGGCGCTTCTGTTCAATCCGGACGGAACTCCGACTGCCCGTACAGGTAAGATCCTGGCGGCCACACCGATGGGACGTTTCGGCGACAGCGAGAAGGAACTGTGCGGAGCTGTCCTGTTCCTGCTCAACAATGACGCGGCTTCCTTCATCACCGGTGTCACACTCCCGATTGACGGCGGTTTCAGCGCATATTCAGGCGTATAATACACATCTTGAAAATCTTTCTGAAAGCCTCAAACGGTGAAAGCAAATCGGAAAAGGCCATGAAGAAGATGGAAATGTCCATGGGGCAAATCGGAATCGGCAATTGATCTGTGCTATCATAAAATCGACATCTGAAACGGCTTTCAGATAATAGGGCACGGCATGTCCGGCAAGAAGAAGGTGAAAATTATGTTTGAAGAAATGAATCAGAAAATCGGCTCCTACGGTGTAGTACCTGTTGTCGTTCTCAACGACACAAAAGATGCACTGCCTCTTGCCAAGGCGCTCGTTGAAGGCGGTCTGGCAGTTGCAGAAGTCACATTCCGTACAGCAGCAGCGGAAGAATCCATCCGCATCATGGCAGAAGCTTATCCTGAAATGCTCGTCGGTGCAGGCACAGTTCTGACAGTTGAGCAGGTTGACCGTGCAGTCAATGCAGGTGCGAAGTTCATTGTTTCACCGGGCTTTGATCCGGAAATCGTTGACTACTGCATCAGCAAGAACATTCCGGTATACCCTGGCACAGTCACACCGAGTGAAGTTGCCCAGGCAGTCAAGAGAGGACTCACAGTCTGCAAGTTCTTCCCGGCTGAAAACTATGGCGGCCTCAGCACAATCAAGGCTCTGGCAGCACCTTACACAATGGTTAAATTCATGCCGACAGGCGGTGTCAACCTCAAGAATCTCAGAGCTTATCTTGAGAGCGACAAGATTGCGGCATGCGGCGGAACATGGATGGTCAAGGGCGATATGATCAAGGCCGGACAGTTCGACGAAATCAAGAAGATCACAGCCGATGCGGCTGCGATGGTCAAGGAGATCAGAGGTTAATTATGAAACTGGAACTCAAGCCGGAAGGCACATATACATTTGATGCGGTCAGCCTTGGCGAAGTCATGCTGAGACTTGATCCGGGAGAAGGAAGAATCAGAACAGCCCGTTCTTTCCGTGCATGGGAAGGCGGCGGAGAATACAACGTTGTCAGAGGCCTCAGAAAGTGCTTCGGCATGAAGACTGCGGTCATCACAGCATTCGCTGACAATGAGGTCGGACGCCTGATGGAAGACTTCATCTGCCAGGGCGGTGTTGACACATCCCTGATCAAGTGGATGAAGACAGACGGTATCGGCAGAGTCTGCCGCAACGGTATCAACTTCACAGAGCGCGGCTTCGGCATCCGCGGCGCAGTCGGCTGCTCCGACCGTGCAAACACTGCCATCTCCAAGGCAACTCCGGAAGATTTCGACTTCGAATATATCTTCGGCACACTGGGTGTACGCTGGCTCCATACAGGCGGCATCTATGCAGCTCTTTCCGAGCAGGCTTCCGAGACTGTCATCGCTGCAATCAAGACAGCGAAGAAATACGGAACACTTGTTTCCTACGACCTCAACTACAGACCTTCCATGTGGAGCGCCATCGGCGGCAAGGAAAAGGCACAGGAAGTCAACCGTGAAATCGCCAAGTATGTCGATGTCATGATCGGTAATGAAGAAGACTTCACCGCTTGCCTGGGCTTCGAGATCGAAGGCAACGACGAGAACCTCAAGGAACTCAACCTCGACGGCTACAAGAAGATGCTCAACGAAGCTGTCAAGACATATCCGAACTGGAAGGCAGTCGCAACAACACTGCGTACAGTCAAGACTGCAACAGTCAACGACTGGAAGGCAATGTGCTATGCGGACGGCGAAATCTACATGTCGAAGAGTTATGACGGTCTGGAAATCCTCGACCGTGTCGGCGGCGGCGATTCCTTCGCGAGCGGTCTCGTGTTCGGCTTAATGACAACCGGCGATCCTGAACTGGCTGTCAACTATGGCGCAGCGCACGGCGCACTGGCCATGACAACTCCGGGCGACACATCCATGGCAAACAGAAAAGAAGTTGAAGCGATCATGGGCGGCGCAGGCGCACGTGTTCAGCGCTGATCTTCTCAACAATCAGTCATTTCAAAAAGCGCTTCGGCGCTTTTTGTTATGTCTGCACATATTTTTAATGTCATTTTACGAAATCCGTGGTATCCTTATTAGGCACGGGGTCGTAGCTCACCTGGGAGAGCGCATCGCTGGCAGCGATGAGGTAGAGAGTTCGAGTCTCTTCGGCTCCACTGTAAAGCCGCGGATTTATGCGGCTTTTTTCTTTTTTTCCTGATTCGTAAACAGATTCGTAAACAGTTTCTTTGTTATTCTTTGTATTTCCGGTTCATCATTACATCGAAAACATCTTTGTCGGATGCGCTGGCATATGCGTTCAGTGACATTTCTTCACTCTTATGTCCCATCAGTTTCTTTGTGACTGCCGGGTTGACACCATTGGCATACAGGTCGGCAGAAAAGGATTTCCTCAGCAGAAGGGCATACACCTTGATTCCGCACTTTTTGCTTACATTTGCAAGCAGACTGTCTACAACGCTGGTTTTCAATAAGCCGCCGCCATAATCACAGAAGAGAATATCATAGTCATGATAGGCCATTGTTTCTCTGAGGATTTCTGCACCATCCGGACTTACAGGCAGAGTACGCACAGATTGCGGTGTTTTAGTTTCACGGACCACATCCATTTCAGTTAATGTAGATTAGATCCCATTTCCGTTTCTATACGCACTTCTGCCACTTCTGTGCTTGTCTGAGTGCCATCCTTTCCATCAATGGTAACGGTCCGGAAGGTGATGTTGCTGCGATTGATCGTCCTGGCTTCGGCAAGACGTATACCGGTTATTCTCATGAAGCGAATCATCAGCAGCACAATATCTCTGCGGAAGATCGCTTTTTTTTGAATCGGTGCATAATTTCCGTATTCTGCCATAAATCCGCAGAACTTCTGGAAGTCCTCTTCTGTTATGTTCTGTTCCGTCAGACTGCGCTGGGTATGTTTGTCGGAAGAAGGAAGATCCACGATCTTACTCCAGTCGGTTACCGGAATGCCAAGCATCTGGGCTACACCGAAGATCTTACCCCACAGACTCTTCAGCTTGCTGGTATATTCCCTTGTGCAGACAGATGCGCAGCTCTTCAGACTGTCCAGTACATCCGCAACAGTTATTTCCGTTATCAGCTTATCTGCGTATTTTTCCTGAATATAGATTTTATATTGGAAACCCATATGCCGATATGTTCTTTTGCGCCGGCTGTAGTGTGCGGGAATCAGGTCGAAAAGCTCCTGAACTGTATGGTTTTCATAAGCAATGTTCTCGTGTTTCTTTTCCATTTCAGCCAGAATGACTATTCTCATTCCGGCGGGAAGAAGTGACAGGATCTCATCCGCGGTATAGTCCATGGCGCTGTCGTAGCGTATTTCCTGAATGCCTTTCAGCAGGGGAATCATGCGGTCGCGTTCCCGGGCCGCCGCCTTCAAAGCTGTTGCAGCAGTAATATAATCACTGACTTTGAAATTTCTGACGTACTGTTTCCGTTTCTTTGAATTGCCGTCATGCTCGTAATAGGGTATCTGAACGACATATGCAACTGTTTTGTCTTCTCTTCCTTTGACGGTACTCTTTCTTTCATAGATGAATTTTTCTTTTTCCATGATCGATAGCCTCCTGGATTGATAAAAGGAAGAGATATTGCTGCTTAAATGCTAAATTACTGTTTCTTTGTGCGTTGCCGTCTGATTATCAGACAGCGTATTTTTTTCTTGCGGCCTCCGGTGTTAATTCCCTGAAATGCCAGAAGTCCTGGCCAAGATTCTTGAGGATAAAGTTATTGATATCCTCTTCTGAATACATCCAGTATTTGGCAAAACGGGTGCCGCGGATCAGTCCGTGCTGGCGCAGATGCGCGACTTGATGGGTGGAGCAATGCAGTTTTTCTGCAACTTCTTTTGTTGTCAGTAATTTAATTTCCATGGTAACCTCCTTATTTCGATTACTGATATGTGTAACTGACCGGAAAACAAAAACCGGACAGATACAGACTGTATATAAAACAGTGCGTTATCTGTTCCGGTATTACTCATTATGGGTTCCATGCCATAAAGGTTTACTCAAAAACAAATATCAATATTTATAGACCGGTATTCTCTGTTGATCAGCAGTGGAACGTATATTACCTTCACTGGATGTGTTCTGCAAGGTCATATAAGTCGTTCTGCTGCAGGAAGACCTGGTGCGGCAGCAGGATCAACCAGTAGTTCTTTCGCGGTTATACACCTGCTGTAACAGCTCATCCAAAAGGATTTCGCAGTTCTTAGCCACAAGGATCCGGCTGCCGTCTTCTGCAATTCTGTACATGCAGAAGAGCTTGCCATCTTTTGACTCGATTCGTTTTTCTGTATTTTTGTCTTTCATTTTCACTGCTCTTTCTTGTTTGGTACGAGCATTGCACCAAACGGATATTCTCCGACTTTATTGTCTCCGAATTCCGGCAGCTGGAAGATACTGATGGCAGGGGAATTATCGAACTCCTCTGCATTCAGCAATTTGCGTGCGCCATTCTCATTTCTTTCCCCGTAAACCGGATCGACCTGCATACTCATCCATTTTGCGAATTCAGGATAAGCTTCAGTACATTTCCGATAAATCTGTTCTGAATAGTAATCGTCGAGTTTGTCACATGGTACATTTCCTAACACCAGAAAATGCGGCGCATGATACTGATTTTTACGGTCACGGATTTCAATGACATAAACGTTCCGGCACTGACTGGGCTTCACTGTTTCAATAATAATCCAGTCAGCAGGAAAGACCACATAACCTTCTTTCAGGTCGATGCGCTTCATCGGCTGCTTCTGCTTTGGAGGATTCTGGTATGACCGGAAGTTGTTAAACAGATTGACAAGTTTTTCGTATTGCTGTGCTTTATTATTCCGATCAGCTTTTTCAAATCCCTGTGACTTCTCGGCTTCAGCATAGTAAGTTTTCATCTGGTCATAGCAGAATGCATATAACTCCTCGCGGACAGTGTCATCAATGTCGATGACGGATTCCACCAGATAATTGACGATGTAGCCTTTGTTTATCACAGTGTTCGGGGCAACCGTTTCAAGCGAACTGATAAACGTATCTAGGCGATCATAGTTAGACTGCCAAAAATCGATGCTCAGCTTTTTCTTTAAAGGCAACTTCATACCATATTCCCCCATGCAAAACATCGTTGCATTATTATAATAACACGTAAGTGTTATATGCCAATTCAATGGAAACTGAAATTCCATAAAACGTGAGAAAAACAAAACGTTGTTTGGTGCAGGTAGAGCAAAATCCTGTACTCTGAAAGAACCGACTCTTACCTGTCAGCGGTGTTTGAGAACATTGCTGACTTATGTGATTGATTTTGAACAAAAGCAACATAAATGATCCTTATTGTTATATTTAAGACACCTTTAGATTTAATGGTTGTTATACAAGTTTTGCAAATAATTGCAGTATCGCTAAATAGTTAGTGTCAAAGCAAACAGAAAAGACCCTGTTTCCAGGGCTTTCTGTGTTTTTATTGTTGGACTATGAAGCAATACTTTCACGGAAGCTAAACGAATCCTGCACGTATCTTCACTTTTAGTCGTTATTTCTGCTCTTCATTGTTGGAACATGAATGCAGAAGAACCTCATCTGATGAAACGGCAAAACCGCCCGGGACAGGGCGGTCTTGCACATGCGAGTATGTGTCCGTAAGAATTCAGGACTATTCAACATCCTGGAGGGCGTCATAGCCTTCTTCGGATGTACGGACCTTGATGACATTCTCAACGTCATATACAAAGATCTTTCCGTCTCCGATATGACCGGTGTAGAGAACTTTTTTGGCGGTTTCAATGACTGTGCGCACAGGCACTTTGGAAACGACTATATCGAACTGCACCTTGGGAAGCAGGCTGGCTTCCGTGGCGATTCCTCTGTAATACTCCGGCCTGCCTTTCTGCACGCCGCAGCCAAGAACGTGGGTGATTGTCATGCCGGTGATGCCGATGTTGACAAGGGCGTTTTTCAATGCTTCCACAGAGGCCTCGCGGCAGATGATTTCGACCTTGGAAATCTTCGGTGTGCCCGGTTCATGTTCTTTTTGCACATGGATGACAGCCGGTTCATTTTCAGTATAGACAGGCACTGTTTCTGTCACGACAGGAAGGTTTTCCTCCAGATATTCCGGAACCATGGCAAAGCCGGCATAGGCACTGGCAAGACCGTGTTCAGTGACGTCAAGACCGAGTCTTTCCTCTTCTTCACTGACACGCAGACCGAAGACCGCCTTGATGGCGAAGAAGACAGCAGTCATTGTGACAAATGTCCAGGCAGCCACTGACAGCACGCCCGTCAGCTGAATGCCCAGCAGTTTGAATCCGCCGCCATAGAACAATCCGGTCATGACGGTTGATGAGGCATCGGCGATGCCATAGGCGGGAGCGGCGTCAGTCGCGAACAGACCGACAGCGATTGTTCCCCAGAAGCCGTTGCAGCAATGCACCGCGACAGCACCGACAGGATCGTCAATATGAAGCACACAGTCAAGCAGCCAGACGCCAAAGACAACCAGCAGACCCGCGACGGTTCCGATGATCAGTGAACCGAAGGCGTCGGTGACGTCGCATCCGGCTGTGATCGCGACCAGACCCGCCAGCGAGGCGTTCAGGCACATTGACACATCCGGTTTGCCATAGCGCAGCCATGTGTAAATCATGCAGACGACCGTTGCCGCGGAAGGGGCGATCGTTGTCGTCAGAAAGATCGATCCCAGCTGCGGAACATCAGTGGCAGCGGCACCGTTGAATCCGTACCAGCCCACCCAGAGGATGAAGCAGCCAAGGGCGCCAAAGGTGATGTTGTGACCGGGAATCGCGTTGACCTTGATGATCTTTCCATCCTGATCCTTCTGGTATTTACCGATTCTTGGTCCCAGAATCTTTGCGCCGATCAAGGCGGAGATGCCGCCGACCATATGAATTGCACAGGAGCCGGCAAAATCATGGAAGCCGATCTGTGAAAGCCAGCCGCCGCCCCAGATCCAGTGCGCCTCAATGGGATAGATCAAAGCTGAAATGACAGCAGAATAGACACAGTATGACAGGAACTTTGTCCTTTCCGCCATCGCGCCTGAGACAATCGTCGCGGTGGTGGCACAGAAGACAAGGTTGAAGACAAAGGCCGAATAATCAAATCCCTGATAGGCGGTTAACAGATCGAAGCCGGGTCTGCCGATGAAGCCGGCAAGATCTTCTCCCATAAGAAGGCCATACCCGATCAGTATGAAGACGATTGTTCCGATGCAGAAATCCATCAGGTTCTTCATCAGAATGTTGCCGGTGTTTTTGGCTCTTGTGAAGCCTGCCTCGACCATGGCAAATCCGGCCTGCATCCAGAATACCAGCGCTGCTCCGGCCAGGAACCAGACACTGAATACTTCCGTGCTTACGAGTGTCCGCAATGTTTCATCCATATTTCCATCCTCCTGAATTTATATGAAAGAAAGACTTTCACAGCTGTGAATTCAGGGTTTCCGCCGGCCTTTTTACAAGAAAAGGCAGGGGCACCCGTTGGGCACCCTTGCCTCAATGCCCACATTTTACACACCGCATCAAACGGTGTCAACGTCTTTTTTTCAGACTTGAATTCTCTGCTTTTCTGTCTGGACGGACCATCTTTCCTTATTAAGGAGACAGAAAGAAACAATTTTCATAGAATGAAAGAAAATCAAATAAATTTCAGAAAATAAATGAAAAAAGATTGACGGGAAGGCGGAACTGAAGATAGAATGCATGTATACAAAAAAAGCGGAGCGGAAGAGGAGTACATCCGTTATTTCATTTCAAGAGAGCGGGCGCTGGTGGGAATCCCGCATGAAACCGGTATGGAAAAACACTTCCAAGTCCGACCTGAACGTCAAAGGTGATCAGTAGGGAAGGCGTGAAGAGCGGCACGTTATCCCCGCAAAGGTTTGATGGAACCTATGAGAAGCAAATCAGGTGGCACCACGGAGAGGCAGCCTTCGTCCTGAATCATTTCAGGATGACTGCCGATACCGGAGGTGCCGTTTTATGTGTTCAATCTTCACTGTACTGTCAAAAGATGTTCCTTATGACAAGCTGAAAGAATGTTTTGAGGAAACCAGATCCAGAGGTCCGGACATGAGCCGGCTCATTGAATTTCAAAAAGGCTGGATGGGATTCCACCGCCTTGCCATCATGGGACTGGATGAAAAGGGAATGCAGCCGTTTGAGATGAACGGCGACTTGGCCGTGTGCAATGGCGAACTCTATGGTTTCAGACCCATCCGTGAAAGGCTGATGGAGGAACATCCTCTTGTCTCCGGTTCGGACTGTGAAATCATCCTGCCGCTGTATTACGAATATGGAACAGACCTGTTCAAAACCCTCGACGCTGAATTCGCCATGATCATCTATGACCATAAGGAAGACATGGTCATTGCCGCAAGAGACCCGATCGGCATCCGTCCGCTGTATTACGGAAAGCTGGATGACGGCTCTTACGCATTTGCCAGCGAACCGAAAAACCTGACGGGTCTCTGCGCGACAATCACTCCGTTTCCGCCCGGCCACTACTGGAGTGAAAAGGACGGGTTTGTCCGCTATTGCGACCCGGCTGCTGTCGGCCAGTTCACGATGAAAGATGAAGAAGCCATTTCCCATAAACTGAACAGACTGCTCTGTGAAGCGGTTGAAAAACGTCTCGACGCTGACGCGCCTGTCGGTTTCCTGCTTTCCGGGGGCCTGGACTCATCGCTTGTGTGCGCCATTGCCCAGAAGCTGAGCAGAAAGCCGATCCGCACATTCGCCATCGGTATGGACACCGACGCGATTGATCTGCGCTATGCCCGCATGGCGGCTGAGTACATCGGCTCAGACCATACCGAAGTCATCATGACAAAGGAAGAAGTTCTTTCTTCCCTCGAGGATGTTGTCAGGCTGCTAGGCACCTGGGACATCACAACCATCCGCGCCTCCATGGGCATGTACCTTGTCTGCAAATACATCCATGAAAACACGGATATCAGGGTGCTGCTGACGGGGGAAATCTCCGATGAACTGTTCGGCTACAAATATACCGATTTTGCGCCGGACGCAAACGCCTTTCAGAAAGAAGCGGAAAAGCGGATCAGGGAGCTGCACATGTATGACGTGCTGCGGGCTGACCGCTGTATTTCCGTCAACTCCCTGGAAGCCAGGGTGCCTTTCGGCGATCTGAAATTTGTCCGCTATGCCATGGCCATTGATCCGGTTCTGAAAATGAACCGGTACCACATGGGCAAGTACCTGCTCAGAAAAGCATTTGAAGATGATCACATCCTTCCGGATGAGATTCTCTGGAGACAGAAGGCCGCTTTCTCCGACGCCGTCGGCCATTCCATGGTCGATGACATCAAGGCCTATGCCGAAGAGCTTTACACCGATGAAGAATTCAGGGAAAAGTGCGCCTCTTTCACATACTGTCCGCCTTTTACAAAAGAGAGTCTTCTTTACCGTGAACTGTTTGAAAAATACTATCCCAGCCAGGCAGGCATGATCGCTGATTTCTGGATGCCCAACAAAGAGTGGAAAGGCTGCGATGTCAATGATCCAAGCGCCCGCGTGCTTTCCAACTACGGCGACAGCGGAAAATAACGATACGTAAGGAGAAGATTGATATGTGCGGAATTGTCGGATACACCGGCGTGCAAAGTGCGGCGCCGATCCTGCTGGACGGGCTGAAAAAGCTGGAGTACAGGGGCTATGACTCTGCCGGCGTTGCGGTGATGGATCAAAACGTGATCGCTGTGCATAAGGTGCGGGGGCGGATCGCCGCTTTGTGCGAGAAGATCCAGGACGGGGCAGCGGTCCCGGGCTTTACGGGGATCGGCCACACCCGCTGGGCTACCCACGGCGCCCCCACGGAGGAGAACGCCCACCCCCACCTGAGCAACGACGGCCGCTTTGCCGTGGTGCATAACGGGATCATTGAAAACTATCTTCCCCTTCGGGAGGAGTTGATCCGGGAGGGATATCACTTTCAGAGCGAGACGGATACCGAGGTGATCGTCCACCTGATGGAACGGTATTATAAAGGAAACGTGCGGCAGGCGCTCATCAAGACCGCCAACCGGCTGCAGGGTTCCTATGCTCTGGGGGTGATCTGCTCGGAAGAGCCGGGCAGGATCTATGCGGTCCGGGAGGCCAGCCCTCTGATCCTGGGGATGGGGGTGGAGGAGAATTTCTTTGCCTCCGACGTGACGGCGCTGGTGAACCGCTCCCGCAACGTCATCTATCTGGAGGACGGAGAGTTTGCGGAGCTCTCAAAGGAATCCATCCGCATTTTTGACTGCACCGGTCGACAGATCGACAAAAAAGCCACCCGTATTCTGTGGGACGTCCAGGCTGCGGAAAAGGGTGGCTATGAGCATTTTATGCTCAAGGAGATCATGGAACAGCCGGGAGCGGTCAAAGCCACCCTGGCTCCCAGACTCAAGAACGGGGGAGTGGAGTTTGAGGAACTGGCCGGACTTGTGCCCCAACTTGCTTCTCTTCGTAAAATCGTCATTACCGCCTGCGGTTCCGCCTATTATGCCGGGTGTGCCGGGCGGTACGCTCTGGAGCGTCTGTGTGGGATCCCGGTGGAGGTGGAGTTGGCCAGCGAACTGCGCTACAGCGATCCGCTGATCGACGAACACACCCTGCTGATCCTCATCTCCCAATCGGGGGAGACGGCGGACACCATTGCCGCCCTGCGGGAGTGTAAGGCAAAAGGGGCCAAAACCCTTGCCGTCGTGAACGTGGTGGGCAGTTCCGTCGCCACCCTCGCCGACTACACGGTTTACACCTGGGCCGGGCCGGAGATCGCCGTGGCCACCACCAAAGGCTATACCACCCAGGTGGCGGTGCTGTATCTGCTCGCCCTCTTTTTTGCCCGCTGCCTGAACAGGGCCGGCGACGGCTGGGAGCGGATGATCGAGGCTGTACAGTCCCTGCCCCGCAGGATCCAACAGGCCATTGATATGAACGCCTCCATTCCGGCTCTCGCTAAAAAGTACCATAAAAATCCGGACATCTTCTTTATCGGGCGGAATACAGATTACGCCGTGGCGCTGGAGGGGGCGCTGAAAATGAAGGAGATCTCCTACCTTCACGCGGAGGCTTATGCGGCGGGGGAATTGAAGCACGGCACCATTGCCCTGATCGAAGAGCATCAGCCGGTGATCGCCCTGTGCTGTAATCCCGCCATAATGGAGAAGACCTTGAGCAACGTGGTGGAGGTCAAGTCCCGGGGGGCGGAGGTGCTGGCGCTGACCTACCGGGACAATCAGAAGATCCTTTCGGTGGCGGACGATCTGTTGTTCATTCCCCGGGTGGATCCCCTCTTCTCCGCCGCGGTGGAGATCCTGCCGCTCCAGCTGTTGGCCTACTACGTAGCGAAGGAGAACGGCTGCGATATCGATAAACCCAAAAATCTTGCCAAATCCGTTACGGTGGAATAAAAAGGAGGAAAAAGAAGATGAAGTATATTTTTGTGACCGGCGGCGTCGTATCGGGGCTCGGCAAGGGGATCACAGCCGCCTCGCTTGGACGGCTGCTCAAAGCGCGGGGGCTGAAGGTCGCGGCGCAGAAGCTTGATCCGTATATCAACGTTGACCCCGGCACGATGAGCCCGTATCAGCACGGCGAGGTCTACGTGACGGAGGACGGCGCGGAGACCGATCTCGATCTCGGTCACTACGAGCGTTTTATCGACGAGGATCTGAACAAGTATTCCAACCTGACGACCGGCAAGGTCTACTGGAACGTACTGAACAAGGAGCGGCACGGCGAATATTTAGGCTCCACGGTACAGGTCATCCCCCATATTACGAACGAGATAAAGAACTTTGTATATAACGTCGGCAAACACTCGGACGCGGACGTTGTCATCACCGAGATTGGCGGCACGATCGGCGACATAGAATCCCAGCCGTTCATCGAGGCGGTGCGTCAGATCTCGCTTGAGGTCGGGCGTGAAAACAGCCTCTTCATCCACGTGACGCTCGTTCCGTATCTGCACGGCTCGGAGGAGCACAAAACAAAGCCGACGCAGCATTCGGTAAAAGAATTGCAGGGCATGGGTGTCAACCCCAATATCATCATCCTCCGCTGCGACGAGCCGCTGGAGGAGGCGATCTTCGGCAAGATATCACTTTTCTGCAACGTCAAAAAAGATTGCGTGATCGAAAACATCACGCTGCCGAATCTGTACGAGGCGCCTCTGATGCTTGAAAAATCAGGTTTTTCGTCAGTCGTATGCCGCGAGTTGGGGATCGACGCGCCGGATCCCGACCTTGACAATTGGGCGGCGATGGTGGAGCGAATCAAAGCGAGACCTTATACGGTACATATCGGGCTTGTGGGCAAATACGTGGGGCTCCATGACGCTTATCTTTCCGTTGCGGAGGCGCTCCGCCACGCCGGATATACTCATAATACGCATATAAAAATACACTGGATCGATTCGGAGACTCTCACGGACGATGGCGCCGACGGAACGCTCTCCGGGCTTGACGGTATCATCGTCCCGGGCGGCTTCGGCTCCCGGGGGATCGAGGGTATGATTCTTGCCGCGCAGTACGCAAGGGAGCATGACGTGCCGTATTTCGGCATCTGTCTCGGGATGCAGATAGCGGTGATCGAATACGCCTGCCACGCCGCAGGGATCGCCGACGCCAACTCCGGTGAATTCGACGAACAATGCAAAAACAAGGTCATCGACTTTATGCCCGGTCAAAGCGAGGACGTGGACAAGGGCGGCACGCTGCGGCTCGGCGCCTATCCCTGCGTGATTGTGCCCGGTACGACGATGGAGCGGTGCTACGGAAAGCAAACGATCAGCGAACGCCACCGCCACCGCTACGAATTCAACAACGATTACCGGGATGTTCTCAGATCTCACGGGCTCACCCTCTCCGGCACGTCGCCCGATGGGCTTCTTGTCGAGACGGTCGAGCTTACCGACCGCTTCAAATCCCGCCCGAACAAGCCGCATCCGCTGTTTCTCGGATTTATCGGTGCGGCGCTGAAACGGCAGGGTGAGAAGGATATATGAGCATACATGAGGAATGCGGTGTTTTCGGCGTGATGGCGGACAAACCGATCGACGCGGCGCATATTTGCTATTACGGTCTTTACGCCTTGCAGCACCGGGGGCAGGAAAGCTGCGGCATCGTGGTGAATGACGACGGCGTTTTTGTTTCACATAAGGACGTGGGCCTTGTAAGCGACGTGTTTGCAGGAAATGCATTGTCTTCTTTTCCGAAAGCCGCCATGGCGGTGGCGCATACCCGCTACGGTACGACAGGCGGTACGAACCGCAGCAACTGCCAGCCGATCGAAGTAAATCATCAAAAAGGGCGTATGGCGTTAGCCCATAACGGCAACCTTTCCAACGCGGCAAAACTCCGAAACGAACTGGAGTTGAACGGGGCGATCTTTCACACTACTAGCGATACCGAAACCATCGCCTATATCGTGACAAGAGAGCGTTTGCGCTCTCCCTCAATAGAAGATGCTCTCAGCCGGGCGATGAATAAGCTGGAAGGCGCCTATTCTCTTGTCCTGATGTCTCCGCAAAAGCTGATCGCGGCAAGGGATCCTTTCGGTTTTCGTCCCCTCTGTTACGGCAAAACATCAGACGGCATGTACGTTGTCGCATCGGAAAGCTGCGCGCTTACCGCCGTTGGCGCAGAATTCATTCGGGACGTTGAGCCGGGTGAGATTTTGATCTTCGGAAAAGACGGGATCGTTTCCAGAAAAGAGCATTGCGGGAAGCGGGAAAAGAAACTCTGCGTTTTTGAATACATTTACTTTGCCCGCCCCGATTCGGTGATCGACGGTCGGTCGGTGCACACGGCACGGATAAACGCCGGGGCGATACTGGCAAAGAGCCATCCCGTACAGGCGGATATCGTGATCGGCGTTCCCGATTCCGGGCTTGACGCCGCCCTCGGTTACAGCCGCGCGTCCGGCATTCCCTACGAGATCGGGCTTATCAAAAACAAGTATATCGGAAGAACGTTCATCTCGCCGGGCGACCGTACCGGGCAGGTGAATATCAAACTCTCCGCCGTTTCGGATGCGGTAAAAGGCAAAAAAGTCGTTCTGATCGACGATTCCATCGTGCGGGGGACCACAAGCGGGCGTATCGTCACACTGCTTCGAAACGCCGGAGCGAGGGAGATCCACATGCGCGTTTCCGCTCCTCCGTTTTTATACCCCTGCTTTTACGGCACGGATATTGATTCAAAAGAAAACCTCGTCGCCTGTCACCATTCGGCGGATGAGATCGCAAAAATGATCGTCGCCGATTCCCTCGGCTTCCTTCCGGTGGAGTGTCTGGGTGAATTGACCGGCGGCCGAAGCTGCTGCAGCGCCTGTTTTGACGGCGAATATCCCACGGATATTCCGGCAGATACAAGAAAAAACCGCTTTGAACAACGACTTTCCAAGCGCACAAAGTGAGGACATCGCTATGAAAAAACAACCCGATAAAAAATCATTCTGGAGGATGGACAGGAGTATTACGGCTATTCCTTCGGATCGGATACCGATAAGATCCTGGAGATCGTGTTCAATACTTCGTTGGTGGGATATCAGGAGATCCTCTCCGATCCTTCCTACACCGATCAGGCGGTAGTGATGACCTATCCTCTCATCGGCAATTACGGTATGACGGAAGACGATTATGAGACCGACACCCCGTCGATCGGCGCGCTGATCGTGCGGGAATATAATGACGAGCCGTCCAATTTCCGGTCGGCGCACACCCTCGGCGAAGTGATGAAACGGTACGGTGTTGCCGGCGTCAGCGGCGTGGATACGAGAAAACTGAACCGTTCCATCCGGGATTTCGGAAGCAGAAAGGCTCTTTTGACCTCCTCTTCCACATCTCTCGCGGAAGGCTTGCGGCGGCTTGAGAATTATGAAATGAAAAAGGACGCCGTCTCCCGGGTCAGCTG
>CACWLH010000002.1 GCA_902761625.1 uncultured Erysipelotrichaceae bacterium | reverse complement strand
CTGGGTTCGATTCCCAGAGCCGTTTTTACTCTTTTTAGAAGAAAAAGAGCTGTCTTTCCTTCCGATTTTTCATCGGAGGTTTTTTAACAGCCCCTTTTTATCTGATCCGTTTCGCAACGGCAATGCCGTCACCGATATCCGGATAATAGACTGTTTCAAAACGCTCATCTTTGAGCAGATGCTCGCGGAATTTGAGGATCTTATGCACCATCTGCACGGTGCTTCTGTTATGGGAGATGGAATTGTCATCGACAATGCCATGGAAAGCAAGATTATCAAATATGAACACCGTGCCGGGCAGGGAATTGCGCATGAAATGTTCCATATAGCGGCGATATTGCGATTTGGCCGCATCGACAAAGATCAGATCATATTTCTTCTCGGTCTCAAACTGTGCGCCGTCACAAAGCCAGCACGCAATCCTGTCTGAAAGTCCTGCCTGCGAGACATTGATGAGGGACTGCTCATACATTTCGGGATTGACTTCCAGTGTATCGATTTTCATATCCCATCTGACTTCTGCCATCCGTATGGCGGAATATCCGACGGCGGTTCCGATCTCAAGAATATCGCGGATATGTTCATGTTCTTCCAGATAATGAATCAGAAAATCCATTCCGTCATCCTTCATCAACGGAATGTTTTTTCTTCTTGCCTCATCATGGATTGATTTCAGTTCTGATTCATTCATAATGTTATTTTTTTACATATTTGCTGTTCTGTAAAACATAGATTGACATTTATGGAATTCCAATTGTGTATTGATTCTTATATTTACGGTATTGTATTAAACTGTCATACAGAGCAGCCGATCCGTAAATTTATCGATTTGCCAAAACGGATTACCTTAAAGATACGGAGACGCACTTGAAATGATTAAACGTTCGAATACCAAAGATCTGCTTGCGGAGTCATTACTTGATCTTGCCGCTACCAAATCCATCAACAAGATCCATGTCCGCGATATCACTGTGAACTGCGGGATCAGCTATCCAATGTTCTATTACTACTACAAGGATCTGGACGATCTGATCAATTCAATTTTCCGGAATGATTTTGACGAAAAAACCGCCAATGAACCGGATGAAATCGATTATGTCTGGACCCTCGACCGGATTGCGGAACTCATTCGCGATAAATACGAATTCTATCTGAACGTACTGCAGAATATGAGCGGTGTCAACTCCCTCTACAACTATTCCGCACAATACGTTCTTGAATATTTCAAAAAGAAGATTTCCCCGGCATTCCCCGGCGGGATCATTCCCGAACGGCTGCAGATCATGCTGGAATTCCATATCATGGGGGTCCGTACCAAGACCTGTGACATGATCACATCCGGAGCCATGAAATCATCGGATTTCATCATCAACACATTCACCGATGCGCTTCCCTCCGATCTGAAACCATACCTTCTTCCATAAAGACATATCCGCACGATATGTCTTTTTTTGTGAAAGAAAAACGGCCGAAGCCGTTTCTCTGATCATTCATTCGGTGTATATGTGATCCAGGTTCCTTCACTCGGAATCCATCTGTCTTCGCCGATTCTGTACCATGTGTATCCGTCCGCTTCCGCAGTTTCGAATACATCATATTCTGTCTCAGCTGCCGCAACTTCGATGAAATCGTAGTTGATGCCTGCACCGTTTCTGATCGACAGGTCAGAAACATTTGTATATGCCTTGCCGATGCCGGCAACTGCTTCCTCAGTGGGCTCAGGTGTTGGAGTTGCCTCAGGAGTCGGCGTCGGAGTTGCTTCAGGCGTCGGTGTGGGGGTTGCTTCAGGAGTCGGTTCCGGAGTGACTGTTTCAGCAGGCTTGCTGTTCATGCCAGGAATCAGACTCTTGATATCATCAATGGTATAGCCCTTGATTCCAAAGAGATAGAACGCACCTCCGGCCAGTGCTGCGATTAACAGCAGCGGCAGGAACCATCTGAAGAAGCCGCCCTTCTTCTTTTTGCGGGGCTTTTTGTCATAATCATCATCGTCATCGTCAGCCGTCTGAAGAACCTGATTCATGGATTCAACAACCTTGGTCGGCTCCGGATCAACTTCTTCAGGAATATCAAAGAAACGATCCTTTTCCGGCTCTTTGGGTTTTTTATCCTCGAAGCTGAGGTCACCGAAAGGATTTTCCTCTTTCTTTTCCTCATCATCGTAGTCGATTCTGAATTCCTCTTCCTCTTCTTTTTCAGGCTCTTTGAAACTCAGATCAACGTCATTCAATTCATCATTGCCTTCCTTGACAGCACTGATCATATCAGTCAGCGAGAAATCACCAGGTTCGAGAATTTCATCATCGCTTTCGACAACCGGCTCATCCTCAAAGGAGAGTTTCGGATTGACCTTGGAAGCCAACGCAAGCAGCGCGGACACACCGGTATCGCCTTCTGCCAGGATTTGCTTAGCCGAAGCGAGAAGCTTTCTTGTGTCATCCTTGGAGATGTTCAGCTTGCGGCTGATTTCATCCAGTGAGCAGAGATCATAATAACGCAATGCGGCTGCCACTCTTTCACTGGAAGGCAGTGTGTCGAGTGCATGAAGAATACGGATTTTGCATTCATCCTTGTCTTCCGGAAGAATGAGACCGGTATCGGGAATCTCATCCTTGTTGGTGTACTTCAGGTCCGTATTATCACTGACTTTGACCTGCGGGATATTCTCCAGAGCTGTATCTCTGACAATATCTCCCAGCCATTCTTCGAAACTGTCCGCAGATACTGAGTCTCTGAGATTTCTCAATGCATTGCGCAGTGCTGTCTGTTCAGAGGATCTGGCTGTATTTTTATTTCCCACATAAAGTCTGGTAATAAAGTACATATCAGATGTGAATGTCTTAAGCAGTGTGCTGACCGACTCACGGTCGCCAGACGCAGCTTTTTCTACCAGATCTCTGATTTCCTTTTCCGTCTGTGTTCTTTCCATAATAAAATCTCCCATAGATACTTCTATAATACTACAAATTTCTCAGTTTTTCAGACTTTGAATCGGAGATGGTATACGACCGCCGCGATTTATCATAACGGCCGGACTGACTGTTTTGACAGGCATGACAGGACCTTCGCCAAGCAGGCCGCCGAAGACCAGATGATCCCCTGCCTCTTTGCCGATGGCGGGAATCAGACGGCATGCGGTTGTCTTGGAATTGATCATGCCGATGGCTGCCTCATCGGCAATAATGGCGGAGAGTGTTTCCGCACTTGTATCACCCGGGACAATGATCATATCAAGTCCGACCGAACATACGGCCGTCATTGCCTCAAGCTTTTCAATGGTGAGCGTACCGGCTTCAGCAGCGGCGATCATGCCTGCATCCTCACTGACCGGAATGAATGCGCCGGATAATCCGCCGACCGAGCTGGAAGCCATGATACCGCCTTTTTTGACGGCGTCATTGAGCATCGCAAGACATGCGGTTGTGCCGGGGCCCCCGCACTGTTCAAGACCGATTTCTTCAAGGATCTGGGCAACGGAATCACCGACAGCAGGGGTGGGAGCCAGGGAAAGATCGACGATGCCAAAAGGCACATTCAGGCGTCTGGAAGCCTCACGGCCGACCAGCTGGCCCATTCTTGTGACTTTAAAAGCGGTTTTCTTGATGATTTCCGCAATGTCATTCATGGAAGCTCCATGGCCTGCCTCTCTGACCGCATTGCGCACAACACCGGGTCCGGAGACACCGACATTGATCACGCAGTCGGGTTCACTGATGCCATGGAATGCGCCGGCCATGAACGGATTGTCCTCAACCGCATTGCAGAAGACAACCAGCTTGGCTGCGCCGAAACAATTGTTGTCCTTTGTTTTCTCGGAACATTCGCGCACAATTCTGCCCATGGTTTTGACCGCATCCATATTGATGCCGGCTTTGGTGGAACCGATGTTCACCGAGGAACATACAATGTCCGTGGAGGCCAGCGCTTCAGGGATGGATTCAATCAGCAATCTGTCTCCCTCGGTCATACCCTTCTGCACCAGAGCGGAATAGCCGCCGATGAAATTGACACCGAGCTCCTTGCCTGCTCTGTCCAGGGTCTTCGCATATTTGACACAATCTCCGCCGGACACACTTGCCAGCAAGGAGACCGGAGTGACGGAAATTCTGGAATTGACAATCGGAATGCCGTATTCACGGGAAATGTCACCGGTCACTCTGACCAGATCCTTTGCCTTTGACGTGATCTTGCGGTAGATCTTTTCACAGGAGGCATCGATATCCGCATCCGCGCAGTCCATCAGGGAGATTCCCATCGTGACGGTTCTGATATCAAGGCACTCCTCATCGATCATCCGGATTGTCTCCAGGATATTTTCAGATGTACGGGGCATGGCGACCTCCTTAAATCGTATGCATCGCGTTGAAGATGTCTTCATGCATGAAATGAATCTTGAGGCCCTGCTCATCGCCGAGCTGATCAAATTCATCCGCGATCTTGTGCATGTTTTCGAGGTCTTCAGGGATTTCCACAATCATGATCATTGTAAACAGATCCTGAAGAACCTTCTGGGTCACATCCACAATATTGATCTGTCTTTTTGCGCACTCCGTCGCCACAAAAGCGAGGATGCCGGGTCTGTCTTTTCCTACGACTGAAATAACCGCTCTCATATTTCCTCCTCAGCTGTTTTCCGACTGCAGATCCTCAAGTGACAGGCCGCAGTAGTATAGTTCCATCATCAGGTAGTTCCTGACGTCTTTCATCTTTTCAATGGTGGAATCCTTGCATTCACTGCTGGCGAGATCCTTGCCGAAATCATAGGTGCACGCACCCATGGAGATCAGATCGCCCTGCCAGCTGTAAACATAATTGATCGAGTAGTTTGAATAAATGAATGTTTTGTTCGTGAAATCGACTGTGTAGCCTTCGTTGGTGTTGTATATCATCCGCACAGCGCCGCCCTCGATCTCCTCATAGCCAAGCCGGTTGATCAAACGCTTGCGGAATGTGGCGCTGACGGTTTCCTCCGGGGAATCATCATATTGCGTATCATCCGCAATCTGGCTGGTATCGATATCCGCAGCCGCCACATAGGTCTGATGTTTCTTTTTCAGCTCATCGCTGAGTGTGATTCTGGTCGCATCATGATTGAATACAGATACTTCCGATGTATATGTCGCCTCGATGGGCTGTTCCTCATAGACAAAATTTGTTGTGAATTCAGCGGTTTCCGAGAGCCATCTGCCCTCTTCGGAGAAGACAGCGCGCACAGAGCCGTAAGTCACTTCCGCCTGATCAAATGAGGCAGTGCCATAGAAGTCATAATGGTTTTTGAAATAATCCTGACGGCTTTGTTCATTCAGCACGATCGTATAGATGTGATTGCCTTCCTCATCCTTGACGGCTGATACGGTTTCGATCAGCTGTTCAGGAAAGGCATACGGCTTCAGCGGCACCAGCATGATTTCCTTCACATTGGCGAATGTCATGTTTTCATAATATGTGATGCCGTTATATTCATTGAACAATGTGTCATCGTAATAATACGATTCCATGGTCGAATTCAGGCCGTTGGCTGCGATATGCTGGGTCAGGTGCGCTGTTTCATTGGCTTCATCGCTTTCGAGCACACCGTCCATGGAATACAGACTGAGCGTGTCATCGGAGAACCGGAAGCGGTATTCGCATCTGACACTGTATGAGGCGGAATCCGGGATGTTTTCCCGATTCAGCTCATCTGTATAGAGTGTATATGGATCGCCATCCAGCGGGGTTGTGTTTTCAGCAGCGGATTGATCCGGCGCTGATGTGCATCCCGCCAGCAAAACGGCAGTTAATAGCGTTAATCCTGTTTTTTTCATAGTGTCCATTTTATATCAGCATGAAATGTTTCTCAACTGCCCGATCATTAACATGCATTATTTCCGGGAAATAAAAAGGATTCATCCTTCGATGAACCCCAGTTTGAATCCTTATACCAGCTCGATGAAAGCCATCGGAGCAGCGTCGCCGCGGCGTGTGCCGGTCTTTACGACACGTGTGTATCCGCCGTTGCGATCCTTATACTTCGGAGCGACTTCATCAAACAGCTTCTGCAGTACTGTCTTCTGTGTTGCCTCATCAGCGACAACATTGCGGATGTATGCAGCAGCCTGACGGCGTGCAGCCAGGTCACCCTTCTTGCCGAGAGTGATCAGTTCGTCTACTACCGAACGCATATCTTTCGCCTTGGCCTCAGTTGTCTCAACTCTACCATACATGATAACGGAAGTAGCGAGGTTTCTGAGCATAGCCTTACGATGGTCAGCTGTTCTTCCAAATTTACGATTCCACATAATACGTTCCTCCTGTTAATCAAAGGACTTGAAACCCAGTCCGAGTTCGATGAGCTTGTCCTTTACCTCTTTGAGAGATTTCTTACCGAGGTTACGGACTCTCATCATTTCATCCTCGGTTTTCTGTGTCAGTTCTTCCACAGTCTGGATTCCGGCACGCTTCAGACAGTTGTAGGAACGTACGGAGAGATCGAGATCTTCGATCATCATCTGCTGTCCCTTGTTCTGAGGTTCTGTGCCGCCTTCCTTGATCACATCTTCCATGGACATGACATCGTCATTGATTCCGGCGATGATATCAAGGTGGTCAATCAGGATCTTCGCACCCATAGAAAGTGCTTTCTGCGGTGTAATGGATCCATCTGTCCAGATTTCCATTGTCAGGCTGTCATATTTAACATCTTCGCCGACACGGGTCGGTTCGACATAGTAAGCAACCTTGTCAATCGGTGTGAAAATGGAGTCTGTGAAGACTGTACCGATGCCCTGGGAACTTCCCTGGTTTCTCTGTTTGTTAATGTCGCTTGAGACATAACCGCGGCCATTCTTTGCCTTGAGTTCCATTTCCAGGCTGACACCGCTCTCGAGATGAGCGATCTCAAGATCCTTGTTCAGAATCTCAACCTGAGCCGGGCAGATAATGTCGCCGGCTGTAACGGTGCAGGGTCCCTTTGCGGAGATCTGCAGGTTATAAACTTCATCATCCTCGATGGTCATGATCAGCTGCTTGAGCTGAAGAATGATCATGGAAACGTCTTCTCTGACGCCGGGGATGGATGTGAACTCATGATAGACTCCATCAACCTTGATGGAGAAAATGGCTGCGCCGGGGAGGGAGGATAACAGGACTCTGCGGAGCGCGTTACCGATGGTTGTACCGAAACCTCTCTCCAGCGGAGAAAGGATGAACTTTCCGTAGTTTTCAGATTCAACGTATTCAGCTACTTCAAAATCGGCACGTTCAAATTTCTGCATTAATAATCCTCCTGTTTTCAAAATTAACCGCGAGGCCTCTTGGGCGGACGGCATCCGTTATGAGGGATCGGAGTCACATCGTTGATTGCTGTGATCTCGAGACCTGCTGTCTGAAGAGCACGGACTGCTGCTTCACGGCCTGCGCCAGGACCCTTGACATTGACTTCAACAGTCTTCATGCCCTGAACGATCGCAGCCTTCGCAGCTGCCTCAGCTGTCAGCTGAGCAACATACGGTGTGGACTTACGGGAACCTCTGTATCCGAGAGCACCAGCGGAGCTCCAGGAAATCGCATTTCCGGCTTCGTCAGCGATTGTGACGATGGTGTTATTGAATGTTGAATGAATATGAGCCACACCTCTGGCTATATTCTTACGGACCTTCTTCTTACGAACGGCACCTTTTCTCTGCTTGTTAGCTGCCATTATGACCTCCTAATTACTTCTTCTTGTTCGCGACAGTACGGCGCGGACCTTTTCTCGTACGGGCGTTTGTGCGAGTACGCTGACCGCGTACAGGCAGGCCTCTTCTGTGACGTAAACCGCGATAGCTTCCGATTTCCATCAGACGCTTGATATCAAGCGCTGTTTCACGGCGGAGGTCACCCTCAGTCTTAATAGCGTCGATCTGGTTACGGATTGCAGTTTCCTGCTCGTCAGTCAGATCCTTGGCACGGATGGTTTCATCAATACCGCAGGCAGCGAGAATCTTCTTCGCTGTTGTGGGACCGATTCCATAGATGTATGTGAGTGATGTTCCGATCTGTTTGTTACGCGGAATATCAACACCGGCAAAACGTGGCATATTCTTACTTTCCTCCTAAATTAACCCTGTCTCTGCTTATGCTTAGGGTTCTCGCAGATGACCATGACAACGCCCTTGCGCTTAATGACTCTGCACTTGTCACAAATCGGTTTTACAGACGGTCTTACTTTCATGTTTCTTTGCCTCCCGACAATAATGTGTCTGCCTACTTGAATCTGTAGGTGATACGCCCACGTGTTAAATCATAGGGGGAAATTTCTACGGTGACCCGGTCTCCCGGTAAAATGCGGATGTAATTCATTCGGATTTTACCAGCAACGTGGGCTCGGATCTCGTGTCCATTCTGAAGTTTCACCCTGAAATTTGCATTGGGAAGAGTTTCTTCCACAATTCCGTCAATCTGTATGACGTCCTGTCGACCCATGCGTTCTCCATTCTATGCGAACCGGGAAAGAGAATCAAGTTCTCTTTCCCAGAAATTCACATAAATTTTTACTTTTCCAGCGCTTTCTTCACTTCAGCGAAGACCAGATCCTTTGCCTGGCCGGCGTTGATGTGAGAAACAACTCCCAGCGGCTCGAAGAAGTCGATGACAGGCTTTGTGCTCTTGTCATATTCTTCCATTCTGACTTTGAGCTGTTCGACTGTGTCGTCCTTGCGCTGTGTCAGTTCAGCACCGCATTCATCGCAGATGCCTTCGACCTTCGGTGCATGGTTTCTGATGTGGTAGATCGCTCCGCACTTGGGGCAGATGCGTCTGCCGGTAATGCGGTCGACCAGCTGATCGAAGTCAACTTCAAGAGCGATGACGCTTTCAACCGGCTTGCCGATCTTTTCAGCGATCTTCTTGAATTCCTCCGCCTGCACCAGTGTGCGGGGGAAGCCGTCAAGCAGATAGCCTTTCTGGCAGTCCGGCTGCTGAAGTCTGTCTTCAACCATGGCGTTGATGACATCATCCGGAACCAGTTTTCCTGCTTCCATATATGATTTTGCCATCTTGCCGAGTTCAGTGTTGTTCCTGACATTCTCACGAAGCATATCGCCTGTGGAAATGTGAGGGATGTCGTACTCCTTAAGGATCAGGTCACTCATTGTGCCCTTGCCTGCTCCTGCGGGACCCATAATCAGGATGTTCATTTTTACCTCCGTCAGTGAATGAAACCCTTGTACTGTTTTGCAGTCAGCTGTCCCTTAAGCTGTGCATAAGTTTCCATCGCAACACCGACAACGATGATGATACCGGTGCCGCCGATGGCTGTTGACTGCGGCAGTGATGTGAACATAGGCAGCAGGTACGGAATGATCGCCACCAGTGTCAGCGCAGCTGCGCCGAGTACGGTGATACGATTGAGTACTTTCCGCAAATAAGTCCTTGTTTCGGAACCCGGACGGATACCCGGAATATAAGCACCGGATTTGCCCAGATTCTCTGCAATCTTATCCGGATCAACCTGCAGATCCGTATAGAAGAATGTGAACAGGACGGTCAGCACTGCATAGATTATCAGACCGGTCGGACTTGTAAGAGAGAGGAAGCTCGACAGTTTGTTATACAGGTCTGTATTGAAGAAACTGATAACGATCTGAGGTGCCATCATGATCGACTGAGCGAAGATGACAGGGATAACCGATGCACTGTTGATTTTGAACGGCAGGAATGTGATATCGCTGCCGCCGCGCAGGTTGGAGCTGTTTGTATACTGAATCGGGATCTTGCGTACCGCTGTTTCCATAATGATAACAAAGATAATGATTGCAAGATAGAGGGCACAGTACAGAACGAACTGCAGAATACCATTGAACAGTTCGGACTGGGATGCGCCGCCCGCCAGGATGTTGTAAACCTGCACAAATGAAGCAGGCATGTTGGCAACGATACCTGAGAAGATCAGGATCGAAAGACCGTTGCCGATGCCCTTCATCGAGATGCGGTCGCCGAGCCAGATCAGGAACATTGTTCCTGCTGTCAGGACGGTCGCTGTATACAGGTAGCCGGCAATCGTCGGATTCTCGAGGATTCCATAACGCTTGTCAAAGCCGTATACCAGGAAGTAGGCCTGCACGAAGGCAAGAACTACTCCCAGATATCTTGTAATACGGTCCATTTTCATTCTGCCTGTCTGGCCTGATTTTGCCATTTCGGTCAGTGCCGGAATGACATCCATGCTTAACAGCTGAATGATGATGCTTGCTGTGATATAAGGATGAACACCCATTGCGAAGACGGACATTCTTTCCAGAGCGCCGCCGCCCAGCATATTCATAATGCTGAAGATGGTGTTGTCCTGAATCTGTGATCCCAGTGCGGCAGCATCGACACCCGGCACGGGGATTGCGGAACCTACGCGATAGATCAGCAGCATGGCCAGGGTGAAGAAGATCCGGTTGCGGGTCTCCTTATTCCTGAACAGGCTTGCGAACGTGCGCAGCATTTCAGAGCACCTCTGCTTTTCCGCCTGCCTCTTCAATAGCCTTCAGAGCTGTTTGTGAGAACTTCTCAGCCTTCACAGTAAGCTTCTTTTCGAGCTTGCCGGAGCCGAGAACCTTAAGTCCATCGAGCTGTTTCTTGACGAGGCCTGCATCTTTAAGTACTGCGAAATCGATTTCTGCTCCGTCTTCGAATCTGTTCAGATCCTCAACGTTTACGATAGCGTATTCTTTACGGGTGAAGTTTGTAAATCCACGCTTCGGCATTCTCTTGAAGAACGGTGTCTGGCCGCCTTCGAATCCGATCGCAACGCCTCCGCCGCTTCTGGAGTTCTGACCCTTCTGGCCTTTACCTGCTGTCTTGCCGTTTCCGGAACCCTGACCGCGTCCGATTCTCTTTGACACGAAACGTGCGCCTTCAGTCGGCTTCATTTCATTAAGTTTCATGCGAGCCTCCTTATCTTACTTCAGCGACTTTCATATCGCGGATCTTGGCAACTTCCTCAACTGTGCTCATCTGCTTGAGCGCATCGAGTGTTGCATATACTACGTTAACCGGTGTGCGGCTGCCGATGATCTTTGTCAGGACATCAGCAACACCTGCCAGTTCCAGAATGGAACGGACAGCACCGCCTGCCTTGACTCCGGTACCGGGAGCAGCGGGAGCCAGGAATACTGAGCTTGCGCCATGCTTGCCGATTGCGGAATGCGGTACAGTGCGGTTGTCATCAACCAGCTTTACGTGGAATACACTCTTTGTGGCAGCCTCTGTTGCCTTCTTGATTGCATCGGGAACTTCGGAAGCCTTGCCCATGCCGAAGCCGACACGGCCCTTCTTGTCACCTACAACAACAAGTGCGGCGAAACGCATTCTGCGGCCGCCCTTGACGGTCTTGGAAACACGGTTGATGGAGACTACTACATCTTCGAACTCTTTCGGTTCGCGCCTTCTCATAGGTCTACGTTCATTTGCCATGTGTGATCTCCTTCCTCAGAACTTCAGTCCTGCTTCTCTTGCTGCATCAGCAAGCGCCTGGACTCTTCCGTGATATACATAACCGCCGCGGTCGAAGCGAACGGATGTGATGTTCTTTTCAAGACACTTCTTAGCGACAGCTTCACCGACCTGCTTTGCAGCTTCGATGTTTCCGCCGTTTTCGAGCTTGAGCTCAAGGGAGCTTGCGGCACACAGTGTTGTTCCGGTTGTGTCATCGATGACCTGAGCATAGATGTTCGCATTGGAACGGAACACATTCAGTCTCGGGCAGTCGGGAGTGCCGTTTACGATTTTACGTACACGCTTGTGACGGCGAATACGTTCTTCATTCTTTTTAGTATTCTTAATCATTTCACTCTCTCCTTCCCATTACTTCTTGGACGCAGCGGTCTTACCTTCCTTACGGCGGACATGTTCATCCTTGTACATGATTCCCTTTCCTCCATAAGGTTCAGGCTTCTTGGTTGCTCTTACAACAGCTGCGAACTGACCGACGATCTGCTTGTCGATACCGGAAACATTGATGGTTGTTGCATCCGGAACTTCAACTTTGACATCGCTGGGAACTGTGAATTCAACCGGGTGGGAGAATCCGACGTTCAGTGTGAGCTTGTCGCCAGCCAGAGCTGCACGGTAACCGATACCGACAATCTTGAGCTGCTTTGTAAATGTTTTGTCAACACCCTCGATCATGGCATTGAGCAGAGCACGGGTTGTGCCGTGGAGCTGCTTTGTCTGCTTCTCCTCGTTCGGGCGTTTGACAGTGAGAACACCGTCTTCGACTGCAATGTCCATGAGCGGGGAGAATTTCTTTGTGAGTGTTCCCTTAGGACCCTTTACAGTCACCTCATTCCCGTCAGCGATTGTGACTTCAACGCCGGCCGGAATGGTAATCGCTTTATTACCGATACGTGACATTGTTTATTTCCTTTCTTACCAGACGTAAGCGATGACTTCACCGCCAACGTGCTTCTTTCTAGCTTCTTTGTCTGTCATCATGCCCTCAGATGTGGAGATGATGGCAATTCCGAGTCCGTTGAGAACTCTGGGCAGGTTTTCACCCTTTGCATAAATACGCAGACCGGGCTTGGAGATTCTCTTGATGCCGCGGCAAACCTTTTCGCCGTTGACATACTTGAGTGTGACAATGAGCTTCTTCTCGATGCCGTCGCCCTCAGTTGCGTAATTCTCGATGTAGCCTTCCTTCTTGAGGATCTTGGCGATTTCAGCCTTGACCTTGGAATACGGAGCAACATCGACTGTTGTCATCTTTGCCTGATAGCCGTTTCTGATTCTGGTAAGCATATCAGCAATAGGATCTGTCATATTCATCGTTCGCTACCTCCTTACCAGCTGGCCTTCTTGACACCAGGGATCTGGCCCTTGTAAGCCAGTTCTCTGAAGCAGATACGGCAGACTTTGTACTTTCTTAAAACGGAATGCGGACGTCCGCATCTCTCACAGCGTGTGTATTCACGTGTGCTGAACTTCGCAGGACGAGACTGCTTAACTTTCAAACTTGTTTTTGCCATGTTCAGTACTCCTCCTTACTTAGCAAACGGCATGCCGAGCTGCTGCAGCAGAGCGAATGCCTCTTTGTTCGTCTTGGCTGTTGTAACGATGACGATGTCCATACCGCGTGTCTTGTTGACCTTGTCGAAGTTGATTTCCGGGAAGATCAGCTGTTCCTTGACACCCAGTGTGTAGTTGCCTCTGCCGTCGAAGGCAGTAGCGCTGACACCTCTGAAGTCACGGACGCGGGGCAGGGAGATGTTCATCAGCTTGTCGAGGAATTCATACATGCGGTCGCCGCGGAGAGTGACCTTGCAGCCGATGTTCATGCCTTCACGGAGCTTGAAGTTCGCGATGGACTTCTTAGCCTTTGTGATGACCGGCTTCTGACCAGCAATCTGTGTCAGTTCTTCAACTGCTTCCTCAAGAGCCTTCGGGTTTGCGATTGCATCGCCGACGCCCATGTTGATGACAATCTTGACCAGTTTCGGAGCTTCCATGGAGCTTGTGTATGCGAACTCCTTCATCAGGGAAGGCTTAACTGTATTAATGTATTTCTCTTCGAGACGTGTCATTATTTCTTAGCCTCCTTGATCTCCTCACCGGACTTCTTGAAATATCTTACCTTTTCGCCCTTGGCATTTGTCTTGACGCCTACACGGCTGGCTGCCTTGGCTTTCTTGTCATAGAGCATGACATTGGACGCATCAATCGGAGCTTCCTGCTCAACAATGCCGCCTTCCGGATTGTTCTGGGACGGCTTGAGAGTCTTCTTGATCATGTTGACGCCCTCAACGATGACCTTGTTTGTCTTGGGGTTGACAGCCTTGACTTCGCTGACTGTTCCCTTATAGTGTCCGCTGATAACCTTTACTGTATCACCTTTCTTGATTTTCATATCAGTCGTCCTCCTTATAAGACTTCCGGAGCCAGGGAGACAATCTTCATGAATCCCTTCTCACGGAGTTCTCTTGCGACCGGACCGAAGATACGTGTTCCGACCGGTGTCAGGTCATCCTTGATGATGACCGCTGCGTTATCATCAAACTTGATGTATGAGCCGTTGGCGCGTCTGACACCGTAAACTGTACGGGCAACGACACACTTGACGACCTGGCCTTCCTTAACAGATCCGTTCGGGCTAGCCTTCTTGACTGTGCAGACAACGATGTCACCGATGGATGCGCTTCTGCGTCTGGAACCGCCCAGGCATCTGATGACAAGTACTTCCTTGGCACCGGTGTTGTCAGCCACGTTCAATCTTGTTTCATTCTGAATCATTGCTTTATCCTCCTGTGCTTAAAGAATTACTGCCTTCTCAACAATCTTTACCAGACGGTAATGCTTGTCCTTGCTGAGGGGTCTTGTCTCCATGACTTCAACGATGTCGCCGATCTTGGCTTCATTGTTCTCGTCATGGGCCTTGAATTTCATAGTGAATTTGACCTGCCTTCCGTAAAGAGGATGGCTCTTCTTTGTATTGATCTCAACGACGATTGTCTTATCCATCTTGTCGGATACGACTGTGCCGCGAAGGACCTTACGTGCGTTTCTTTCCATTTTATATGCCCTCCTTCTTACTCAGCCTTTGCATTCGCACGCTCTGTGATGACTGTCTTGATACGTGCGATTGTCTTCTTGATGTCTTTGATGCGAGCAGGATTCTCAAGGTTTCCTGTAGCCTGCGCGAAACGCAGTCCATAGAGTTCTTCCTTGAGGGAAACTACTTCTTTCTCGAGCTCTTCGTTGCTCAGATCTCTGATTTCCTTCACATTCATGATTACTTAGCCTCCTCGCCTCTCTTGATAAAGCGGGTCTTGACGCAGAGCTTGTTGGCTCCGAGTCTGAGAGCTTCTCTGGCGACTTCTTCGGAAACACCGGCGATCTCGAAGAGAACTCTTCCCTTCTGGACAACCGCTACCCAGTGATCAGGAGCACCTTTACCGGAACCCATACGTACTTCGAGCGGTTTCTTTGTCTTCGCCAGCTGCGGGAAGACCTTGATCCAGACTTTACCCTGACGGTTCATATAACGTGTCATAGCGACACGGGCAGCCTCCAGCTGGTTGCTGCTGACATAAGCACCCTCGTCGGCAACGAGACCGAATTCACCGAATGTGACTGCACGTCCGGCTTTTGCACGGCCTTCGTAGCTGAGACGATGAGGTCTTCTGTACTTGACTCTGTTAGGCATTAACATAATTACTCGTTACCTCCTTCAGCAGGTGCTGCTGCAGGTGCAGCGGGTGCTGCAGCTTCCGCATTGCGGCGTGCCGGTCTGCGGTCGTTTCTGCCGCCGCGTCTGTTGTTTCTGCGGTCACCGCGCGGTGCACGTGCGGGAGCTTCCGGTTCCTTGACCATCTGTCCAGGGAGAACCTCACCGCGGCAGATCCAGACTTTGACACCCAGTTTGCCGTATGTTGTGTGTGCCTCTTCGCATGCATAGTCGATATCGGATCTCAGTGTATGCAGAGGAACGACACCTCTTGAATAACCTTCGGAACGGGCAATTTCAGCTCCGCCCAGACGGCCCTTTGCAAGAGTCTTGATACCCTTTGCGCCGGAACGCATGGTCTGCTGAATTGTCTTCTTCTGCGCGATACGGAAGGACTGACGTGCTTCCAGCTGTTCGCAGATCTTACGTGCAACAAGACGTGCATCGAGGTCGGGGTTCGCAACTGCGATGACATCGATTCTGACCTTCTTGCCGCCGGTCAGCTTGGAGATCTCGGAGTTGAGAACTTCCATCTTGTCCTTGTCGCCGTCTTTGCCGAGCATTGCGCCCGGTCTTGCGCATCTGACAATGATCTTTACGTTCTTCTTGCCGGCGCGCTCGATTTCAATTCTGGAAATATAAGCATCCTTGAGCTTCTTTTCCATGAATTCACGGATCTTGATGTCTTCGTTCAGAAGATCACCGAATTCTGCTTTGTCTGCGTACCATCTGGATTCCCAGTCGCGGATGACGCCGACACGCATGCCGATCGGGCTTACTTTCTGTCCCATATGTCTGATCTTCCTCCCTTATTTCTCATCTGAAACCACAACTGTGATGTGGCTTGTTCTCTTCAGAATCTGTGAAGCGCTGCCCTTTGCGCGCGGCATGTAACGCTTGAGAGTGATACCCTCGTCAGCGTAGCAGGCCTTGACGTAAAGGTTGTCATATTCGAGCTGGTTGTTGTTTGTCGCATTGGCTGCGGCACTCTTTACAACCTTGTATACTGCCTTGGCAGCGTGGTTCGGTGTGAACTGCAGAATCGCAAGGGCTTCATCCACCTTCTTGCCTCTGACGAGGTCGAGAACCAGGCGGACCTTACGCGGAGTATAACGAACCGTCTTTGCTGTTGCTTTTACGTCCATGTTATTTCTCCTCCTTAAGCCTTCTTGTCGCCGGCGTGTCCGCCGAACTTTCTTGTCGGCACAAACTCACCGAGCTTATGGCCAACCATATCTTCAGTCACATAGACCGGAACGTGTTCCTTGCCGTTGTAGACAGCGAATGTGTGCTCAACGAAGCTGGGGAAAATCGTTGAACGGCGTGACCATGTCTTAATAACTTCTTTTTTATTCTCCGCGTTCAGCTTTTCAACCTTCTTGAGAAGATAATCATCACAGAACGGGCCTTTTTTAATGCTTCTTGACATTATTCATTCTCTCCTTTCAACTCTTATTTTCCACTGCGTCTTCTTACGATGTACTTGTTGCTCTTAGCCTTGGCGTTACGTGTCTTGACACCCATAGCTTTCTTGCCCCAAGGTGTCATCGGAGCCTTACGTCCGATCGGAGCACGACCTTCACCACCACCATGCGCGTGGTCCACAGGGTTCATCGCTGAACCTCTGACTGTCGGGCGGATGCCTCTGTGACGTGTGCGTCCTGCTTTACCCCAGCTGATCAGGGAGTATTCGCCATTGCCGACTGCGCCGACTGTAGCGCGGCAGTTGCCGTGTACACGTCTGACTTCGCCGGAGCTGAGTCTCAGTGTGACGAAGTTGCCTTCGGAACCGAGGATCTGTGCGGAGCAGCCTGCAGCTCTTGCCATCTGGCCGCCCTTGCCTGCTGTGAGCTCAACGTTGTGTACGATTGTACCATCCGGCATGTTGCGGAGTTCCATCGCGTTGCCGGTCTTGATGTCTGCGGATACGCCTGAGATGACTGTGTCGCCGACGTTCAGGCCTTCAGGGCAGATGATGTATCTCTTTTCACCGTCTCTGTAGTTGATCAGAGCGATGTTAGCGTTACGGTTCGGATCGTATTCGATCGCAGCAACCTTTCCCGGAACACCATCCTTGTTTCTCTTGAAGTCGATGACTCTGTACTTCTGCTTGGCGCCGCCGCCCTGGTGGCGTGTTGTGATTCTGCCAGTGTTGTTTCTGCCGCCCTTCTTGTTCAACGGTGCGAGCAGGCTCTTTTCAGGCTTTGTCTTTGTGATCTTGTCATTGGACAAAGTCGACATATTTCTGCGTCCGTTGCTGGTCGGCTTGTACTTTACAATTGCCATTTTGTCTTAATTTCCTTTCGCATGTTATCCGGAGATAGCGTCTTCCTCCGATAGGTGATACTTAATTGCTCAGTCCTCAGTTTTCGAAGATATCGATGGACTGGCCTTCAGGCAGCTGAACGATTGCCTTCTTGTAAGCGTTGGTCTTGCCTTCGTAGCGGCCGACTCTTCTTGTCTTGGGGTGAACGTTGACGATGTTCACCTTTTCTGCCTTGATGTTATAGATTTCCTTGATTGCCTGGGCTACCGAAACCTTGTTGGCATTCTTGGCTACCATGAATGTGACTTTGTTCTCGTCACTGGAGAGCTTCATGGTCTTTTCGGTAACGATCGGGCGGATGATAATATCGCGTGCGCTCATTATGCTAATACCTCCCCTGCTCTGGAAGCTGCTGTCTCTGTGAAGACGATCTTGTCAGCGTTGACGATATCGTAAACATTCAGAGAAGATACTGTAACCAGCATTGCATTCGGAATGTTTCTCATGGAAACATACGCGTTGTCGAAGTCTTCGGAAGCGTCAGCGACGAACAGTGTCTTTCTGTCGAAGCCGAATGCATTCAGAAGTGCGACTGCCTTCTTTGTCTTGATCTCGCCGAATGACAGATTCTCGAGAACTGTCAGGTTGTTTTCAGCGACCTTTTCACTTAAAGCGGAACGCAGAGCCAGTCTTCTGACCTTGCGGTTCATCTTCAGGTTGTACTTGCGGGGCAGCGGGCCGAATGCGATCGCGCCGCCTCTCCACTGTGTGGCTCTTGTTGAACCCTGACGGGCACGGCCTGTTCCCTTCTGGCGGAACGGCTTCTTACCTGTACCGGAAACGAATGCTCTTGTCTTTGTGGAGTGAGTGCCCTGTCTCAGACCAGCCTGGTAAACCAGAACTGCATCGTAGATCGCCTGCTGGTTCGGTTCGATTCCGAAGACAGCGTCGGACAGCTCAATTGTCTTCACAACATTAGCTTCCTGGTTATATACATCAATCTGCGGCATTCCTTAACCTCACTTTCCTGCGAGCTCTGCGTTGATTGTTTCTTCAACCTTTTCGAGCTCTTCCTCAACTGAAGTACCCTTGTAGGAGATCAGTTCAGGAACCTTGACTTCCTTGACCGGCTTGACAGTTGTCTTGATTGCAACCAGACCCTTCTTAGGTCCCGGGACGTTGCCCTTGATCAGGATGTAGCCTTCTTCAGCATCAACCTTGATGACTGTGAGGTTCTGATTGGTTGTTGTGTAGACACCGTGATGACCCGGCATCGGTGTGTTCTTTTCAATACGTCCGTTGTTACGGCCGGTTGTAGCAAGTGAACCAATGTGTCTTACGTTCTTGGATCCACCATGGCTTTCCGGTCCGCGGTGTGCGTTGTAACGCTTGATTGTGCCTGTGTAGCCATGACCCTTTGAAGTGCCCTGTACATCGACAACGTCGCCGGCCTTGAACAGATCAGCCTTGACTTCAGCGCCAACTTCCAGTCCGAGCATTTCATCAGCACGGAATTCTCTGATGTAGTGCTTCGGAGCTGTTCCGGCTTTCTTTGCATGTCCGATTGCCGGCTTTGTGGCACGCTGTTCCTTAACGTCCTCGTAGCCGAGCTGAACAGCTTCGTAGCCGTCAGTTTCGTTTGTTTTCTTCTGCAGCACAACATTCGGCTTTACTTCAACAACTGTTACGGGAATGAGCTCACCGTCAATTGTGAATACCTGAGTCATACCGAGCTTACGTCCTAAAATACCTTTCATCTGTATTCACCCGGTTCCTTTCTTAAAGCTTGATCTCAATGTCGACGCCGGACGGCAGATCAAGTCTGCTCAGTGCATCGATTGTTTCAGCACTCGGACCGATGATTTCAATCAGTCTCTTGTGTGTGCGGATCTCGAACTGTTCACGAGAGTCCTTGTACTTGTGGACGGCGCGCAGGACAGTGATGACCTCACGCTCAGTCGGCAGCGGAACAGGTCCAACGATTTTCTTCGCGCCATGGTTTTCAGCTGTCTTGACGATCTTCTCGCTTGCAGCGTCCAGGCTCCTGTTCTCGTAAGCCTTCAGACGAATTCTTACAGAGTTCTTTGCCATGAATTTTTCCTCCTTGTATTCACTCCCTCTACGGGATCGCTCGGTGTGAGTTCCCCGGTTATCACACTTTCGTGACAACGGATGTCGGTGTGCCAGCAATCTCCCACGTCTACGCGAGTGCTCGATTATTATACCCTCCCTGCAAGTACATTACAAGCATTATTTTTCATGATTTTCCGGATGTCTGAAATGGGCCGAAAGGTGAGTTTCCAACCTTATTATATAAAGTCATTCGATACGCTTTTTTGAGGCCCTCCCGGGATATTTTGCCCCATGAAAAAAAGATGTGCGCGGATCTTCCGCACACATCCCGTGAAATCTCTCAATCGAGGTCTTTTCCGTTGGAAGCGATGACTTTTTTGCACCAGAAGAAGGAATCTTTTCTGCTTCTAGAGAAATCGCCGATGTCATCATCATGTCTGTCGACATAGATGAAGCCGTCCTCCTCAACCGTGTCACGGGCGCCCATGCCGTTTTCAACGATGAACAGCGGCACCTGATAGCGGTCGTAGAGGATGTCAAGGCTGAAGCGTAAGCCGACCGGATTGCAGAAAGCTAACAAGCTTAGGTAAGCGGCCAACATTTTAGAGAATGCGGATTCCTAATGTGTGGCTGTTTACTCAAGCTCGAGGAATCCGCGTGAAATATCATAAGACCAGCATCGCCTCAAGGAGAAAAACTCCTTGGGATTTTAAAGGTGCCGATGAGAACCTTTCTGCTTCTGAAAGGTTTATTAAGCATACGTATCTGGACACCTACACTTTTCGTCATCCGAAAATCAGAGAAACAGAAGAGATAGAATTTCTCAATTCAATCGAACCATACAAATGTCCCATGTGCGGTAATGAAGAATTCACTCACTGGGGACAAACACGATCCGGGATTAACAGATATCATTGCAATCGATACAAAAGCACATTCAATATCACTACAAATACGCTGTTTCAGGATCGGAAGATCTCTCTGATCAAATGGGTGGACTACCTGATCCGGATCCTTGGCCATGAAAGTTTCCTTATGGCGTCATACGAAGGAAGAAACAGCGGGACAACAACGAAATACTGGACTGCCAAACTTTTTCGCTGTCTGGAAGGATATCAGGATGGAACACTTTTATATGACCGGGTAATGATAGACGAGACATACATTCCACTCAGATGGTCGAACAGAGAAATCAGAGAAGATGGGAAACAATACCGGGGATTATCGAAGAACCAGATGTGTATCGCTGTTGGGATAGATAATCACGGCCAGTATTACTTTGAATATATCGGCCAGGGGAAGCCATCCGGAAAAAGAGCAATGGCTTCATATGGCAGACATGTAAAACCTGGCTCAGTACTGATCCACGACAGCGAGCGCAGTCACAAGCCAATGGTCAAGTCTCTGGAATTGGAAAGCCACAGTTATGATTCCAGAAAACTGAAGACACTGCCTGATGATGAGAATCCGATGGCCGAGATTGATGACGTGTGCTTTCTACTGAAACACTTCCTGCATGCACATTCAGGCTTTAAAGAGATTGAGCTGCAAGGGTATCTGAATCTGTTCGCATTCTATATGAATCCGCCCAATGATACATTGGAAAAAGTCAGAATCATCATTTTATGCAATTTGTATTTGCATAAAACATTGAAATACAGAGACTATTACATCAGGAACCCTCGATAAATACAGTGCTTTACTGATATACCCACCAACACTCTGCAAAATGGGCGGGAAAAATTATAACGGATATGCATGCACAGGAAAAGCGAACATACGGATGATCATCGCCTTTATATGATCGGGAAATGACAAACAGACATTGCGCATAACCAATTATCGAGAAAATCTATGCACGCACAGCGTTCATATGTGTAAAATTGAATCAGATATATTATCGGGAGGAATCATAATCATGACTTATCCGCTTTGGGATTTTCTGAACAATCTGAAGGAAAACTACGATTTTGTCGAACTCTCCCATGAGCTTGACAATGACAGCCCCTACTGGGCGGGCATCCCCGAAGGTTCGGTTGAGCTTTCAAACACTGTGTTTGACTGGGGCAATCCGATGCTCGAATGCCTGATCCAGACATTCAAATTCCCGGGACAGTTCGGCACTCACATCGACTTCCCCGGCCACTTCATCAAGGAAGGAAAACTCTCTGAATCCTATTCCGCCGAATCGATGTTCTATCCGTTATGCGTTGTCGATATCACCGACAAGGTCAAAGAGGATGTTCATTATGCGGTCAAGAAGGAAGACATCCTTGCCTATGAGGAAAAATACGGAAGAATTCCGGATGGCGCATTCGTGGCGCTGCGCACCGACTGGTATAAGAACTGGCCTGACATGAACGCACTTTCCGGCATTGCCGATGATGAGAGCGAAAACTTCCCCGGCTGGAGTATGGAAGCGCTGAAGTTCATTTACGAAGAAAGAAATGCGGCTGCCAACGGTCATGAGACCCTGGATACAGATGCGTCCGCCGAAGCAGCCAAAGCCGGTGATCTTGCCTGCGAAAGATATGTGCTTGATTCCGGCAAGCTTCAGGTTGAAGTATTGCAGAACCTTGACAAAGTGGCTCCCGCCGGCGCATTGCTGTTTGTCGGCTGGCCGCGGATCTCAGGTGCTACCGGCATGCCCGTCAGAGCTGTCGCCATCACTCCGAAACAGTAAAAAACAATGAAAGGCTCTTCTGAACCGGCGCATCCGCACATGGTTCAAAGGAGCCTTTTTTCATGAATACATTTTTCTTTCCGTGTTGATGTAAGGTTTCAGACGATCAGGGATCGCCGCCACAAATGCATCGAGAAGATCACTCCTGCTCATCCTGTGCGATATCACATGAGAGCACATGAGCGCGGTGATTCCGGCCAGATAAACCTGAAGAATCATATCCAGATCCTCTTTCGGAATGATGCTCATGCAGTTGGTGATGATCATCTTTTTGATACGGGTGTCCAGCATTTCATGAAAGAACGCATGATTGGGATAATCCATCAGTGTGTTTTCCAGAATGTTGGAATAGAATTGCTGTTCACCTTCCATCAGATCAATCAGGTTTGCAAGAAACTCCTGGATCGGCATTCTCATCGATGAAACCTGTTCATCGATTTCCCTGTTGATCACATAGGAGATCAGTTCATACTTGTCACTGAAATAATAATAGAAGGCTGAAGTGCTCAGCGAACAGTTGCGGGCGATCTCTGTGACAGAGATCTTGTTGATCGGATTTCTGGAGGCAAGCTCTTTGACGGACTCTGTTAATAGCTGCCTTGCATCTTTGCGAGTAATTGTCATTTTGCATTTCTCCTGGCTGTCCCTGTTGTTAACAGGTTAATTCTGTCATATCAAGTAAGATATGAAAGTGTATTAATCACTTTTTCAAATCTGTGAAATCTTTAACACATGGCACTATCTGTTAAATAAAATTAAAGCATTTTTCTGCTGTTTTTCACATTTATTTGTAAATTACGGCACATTTCACATTTTTCAGGAAGTGACTCTGTGAACGATCATCACCAGTATTGCCATCAGGAAAAAGGCAGTGCTGCGGAACAGATTTGACCTTCCGGTCGGAATCACGGTGCTGCGCTCATTGATGAATGTGAAGCTGTTTTCCGTATCATTGACAGACAGTCTGCCGGCAATGAAATATCCTTCTCTGTGCTCATTGTCATGAACCACTTCACAGCGGTAGCCGTCTGAAGTATTCACCTTTTCCTCAATGGTGTACTGGGTTCCGGGTTTCAGATCATTGAACGTGATGGTTTCCATATCTTTCAGTTCAAAGACGGCTCTGCCTTCCTCATTCATCCGCAATGTGTCCGCTTTTTTCAATGTGCCGTTCTCGGTGATCTGATATCCGGCTTCATTGATAAAGCTGCCCTGATCGCTGAGCGTCATCATAAAGGTAAAGCTTCCGTTCTTTGATCCCATGTTTCCTTTGACTTTCTTTGTGATGCTGAGTGACACCGGCTCAGGCGTATTGGTGAAAGTAATCAGCACATCCTCAAACTGATTCACGGTTTCTTCCTTAGTGCTTAACGGCATGCGTGAAACCGTATTGGTTCCGAACTGTTTGACCACCTTTCCTCTTCCATAGCGGTCCTCGATCCGGTATTCCGAACTCCATGGACAGGCTTCTTCCGTGAATACATAGGTGACTCCGACCGGTATATTCCTGAAGTCCACGGACTCACCGTTCTTCAGGAAGAATGTCTTGATGATATTGCCGTCCGCATCCGGTTTCAGACTTCCGAAACCGGTATCGATCACATCCCGGTCTTCGAGACCTGAGAAATGCGCTGTGAACTCGAATTCCGAATCGCTTTCATATTCGCATATCTTCTGAACGGTAATATTCTGCACATATTCGAATTGATTGGTAAAAGTGATCTCCACATCGGAATCACCGGCTGTTTCCAGAGCAGTGGAAAGGAAATGATCACGTGTCTCATTGGACCGCTGCCTTGAAATCAGTTCATCTTCCCCTTCTGTGCTGATTTCATATGAGGAAAGATAATCGCCGCCTTCCTCGCACACCTGGTAAGTGGCACCTTTGGGCAGATTCAGAAGTGTTATGTTTTCATTCTCTTTCAGATGACAAGAGAAATCCGCACCACCCGCCTCATCGGCGAAATAGATCTGCCCGTTGGACAGCTCATATTGCGCACATGGTTTCAAACCGCCAAGGAAGAAATGGAAAATGAATTCCTCTTCTTCCATATCCTCATATCTGCCGCTCAGTTTCTTGGTCAGTCTGAGATTGACAGTCTGATCATATGTCTCTTTTCTGGTATTGATGAAATGAACCGTCGTCTGATCATCCATGATCACACCGCTTGCCCCTTCCGCACTGACGGTGTAATCATCATTCTCCTCTTCTTCCACCAGATAAAGCCAGCCGATCGGTATGCCGGTAATCCGGTAAGTTCCACCGGAAGTGATGCTCACGGTAGCTTTTCCATTTTCAAAGGCGGTATCTCCGAAGACATTGCGTCCGTGAAGAGGTTCACCTTTTTCATTTCTCAGTGTGATATTGAAATTGAATTTCGTATTGTCAGAATTGTCATTGATTACTTCTTTAGTGATTATCATTTCCCCTATCTCCGGATTGATTCCTTTGAAATTGATGACTGTGCCGGATTTCCGGTTTATTGAACCCGGATGATAAAGATCCGCATTGGTAAGCCAGCCTTCCATATCTTCTTCATAAAACCAGAATTCATCCTGATCATTGACAACCGGAAAGGTATACACCCAGGTGTTTGCGTCCAGGATCTGCCAATAGCCTTCCGGATTGTTCATGATCATCTGCTTCTCTTCTTCACTCATGGATGAGGTAATAAAGCTTGATGAGTCTGAACAATACTCCTGTGCCTCATCCGCATGAACCGGCATGAATAATCCATCCCTAAAATCAGAATGATCTGTCACAGCTGTTTCATATGCGCGATAAGTCAGATATCCGCCCTCTCCATAATGGGCATACGATGAATCCACATTTGACTTGTTATATCCTGGAAGTCTACGACAGCCTTTAAACATATCTCTTCCGCTGTATACCGATTCCGTTGACCATAGATCTGAAACATAGATGGATGAAAGTTTTGAGCAGGATGAGAACATTGAATCCATGTATTCAACCTGTGAAGTTTTAAAACTGCTGAGATCAAGTTCGGTCAATGAAGAACAGAATATGAACATCGAATTCATAGAAGTAACATTCGACACATCTACACCTGAGAGATTTAAATATGTTAGCGACTGACAAAAATTAAACATGTTTCCAGTATCTAAAACATTTGTCATATTCAAATGAGTAAGATCAAGCTCAGTTAATGACAAACAGTTGCTGAACATGCTATACATATCCGTCACATTATCCGAAGCGAATCTGGACAGATCGAGCGTTTCAAGATCTGAACAAGATGCGAACATACCGGAACAGTTTTCAGGCAGTTCGATCACATCCGCATCAGACCACCACTCATATCCGTCTTCATTTGGCCATATGTACATGGAGTATTCTGTCTGTTCATCATCAATGCGGATGACATCTTCTATGGAAAGAACCTCATCTTTTGCCAGTTCTGTGTTTTCTTCAAACCATGCCCCGTCCGCGATCCGGGCAAGATCGGTATCTTCATCCAGCCAGCGCTCAATATCGATGGTTGTGATCTTCGGTAGCGGCTGAGGTTTTGTATTGGTCAGATGGATGATCGGAACAGGTCTTTCTGTATTGCCGTCATCCATCCATTTCTTGATGATGCGGATTGTCTGATTCATTTCAGGCTGATTGTATATGACCATGATCCCCTGATCATTCACTTCCAGCTCTTCGCATTCCACGCTGCCGTCATGGTTGATCCGGACCGCATGAACCGCCGGATCTTTGATCATGCCTTCCGGTGCTTCTGTTTCCTGAAGTGAATAAGTCCCCGCATGCAGAGAGGTGAATTGAACAATCCCTCTTTGATTGGAGGAGGCAGTCACCGCAGTCTCCGTGCCGTCATCCGCAATTCCTTTGAGAAGGAACTTTGCGCCGGGAATCATTGAATTATCATATGAATTCTTTTTGATCAGTTTCAGCTCATGCAGAGGCTCATCATAAAGAATGTATTTTCCGGATTCATCCATGAATGCTTCGGCAAGATGAAAGTTTCCGCTGTCATCCAGAATCAGCGTGTACTCCGTGATGTCTTTGAGATATCCCTGCGGCGCATCTGTCTCATGAACGGCATAGGTACCCGGTTCAATATCTTTGAACAGGATATTTCCCTGATCATCCGATGCTGAATAAAGAACGATTTCATTGCCGTAGGAAGAGGTTCCGGACAAACGATATTGCGCATTGCTCACAGGTTTCTCATGGTGAAGAAGATCTCTTTTTTCAAAGCTGAAATCCTTATGAATGCGTTTCTGATTGCTCACGATGAACTGATCTGAAATCAGACTTCCATCAACACTGACACTGCCGTCCATGGCAATATTCACTTCATGGATGGTTTCATCTTTGATCCAGTCCGGATTCCATCCTGTCTCTTTCAATTGATATGTTCCTGCGGGAATATCCCTGAATATGACGGTCCCGTTTTTTCCGGTTTTCTTTGTGATGCATATGGGTTCTCCATATACCGATGTTCCGCTTAATTCAAAGTCAATGCCGGGTATGGTGATTTCCGGATTATCCTGATCTTTCTTGCACACCAGAAGATCAGATCTGATCTGATATGAGACAGCTGTGTAATCCTGCCGGATGAGATATCCCTCCTCCTCGTTGAAACTGCCATGAAGATCGCATGACAGCCAGACATTGTTGTAAGCCTTGTTTGCAGGCGGATCTGCATTGATATTGTGCGGTGCCCTGAACCAGACAACCGCACTGACGGATTCAGATGATCCAAGAACATAGTCATTGCCTGTTTGATCTTTTCCCATGTCAATCGCAACTGCCTTCACACCGGAAAGATCGCTCAGATCATCATTCCAGATGCTTTGATCACTGAGATCATGATGCGCTTCAATATCCAGATCAGATATTGTGCTGACATAGATCTTCGGATCAATTCCTTTTGAGATCAGCTGGCTGACATCGATGGATTCAAGCGTTCCATGCCATGCGCTATCAAGGCCGTCGGTATGACAATTCTCAAGCGAATCAAAGAAGATCATATGATCCGCACGTGAGTCTTCGGATGTCTCATAGCGCAGCCGATAAGAATAACGGCCGTCCGGCGAAACGGTATCTTCATAAGAATAAGAAGAGCTGTTTCCCTTAACTTTCTTTTTCAGACCAGCCGCTGCTGAAGTGATGGCGGTGATTTCATGCGGCTGTTCCGTATAGATGAATCTTTGTGAATCACATGATTGATCCAGGTTGGAAAGATACGGCCGGTTGATCTCACTCAATCCCGTGCCGTCATCCATATTTCCGTACGCGATATCCGCATTGCCTGTTTCATAAGCAGCCGGATTCAATAATCCGGTTCCGAAATCACGGATGCTCTCCCAGGAATGATGGGTGTCATAAACAAGGCTGTACTGCTCACCGGGCACATGGATTTTCACGGTTAACAAAGACCTTCCGCTGTTGCGGAAATTGTCAGTGACTGTGACTTCATATTCATCCGGCGACAATTCACCGGTCTCATTGCACACACTGACGGAAGAAGGATCAAGATCGCTTCCTTCAGGCAGAAGATCGTAGAATGTACCGCTGCTCTGGATATATGGTCTGTGCAGTCCTTGTCTTCCGCTGATCCATTCACTCAATGCGACTTTCCATGTGATTGTGTATTGTTTTGAAGCGACGTCATTGAATGAGGCGATGACCCGCTTTTTCAATTCACTGTCTCTGTATTCTCTGCGGATGATCTGTGATGCCTGACGGGTCAGTGAGGCAATCTCTGTATCCTCATTGTTTACCGAAAAGATTTCTGTATTGGTCAATGAAGCCTGTTCCTGATTCTGAATCAGGCTGCGCACATGCGGCGTATTGTTCAATGAGACAGAAAGATCTGCCATTGACCGGGTATGATAATGTGAATTTTCCGCTTCAATCCGGATTCCGTGACATGGCTGCCGGAATGTGAATTCATCATTCTCATATGACGCATATGCCTCATTCAGATTCATCGAATCTGTATCAAGAGACTTCTGTGCAATCTGGATCCATTCATCATCAAACAATCCGTAAAACGTGATTGTATCATCCGGTTCAAAGCTGACTTCGCAAGGAACGAATGTCTGTGCATCCTCATCAAACAGGGCATCCTCAAATTCAAAAGCGCAGTGAACAGCGTCGATGGTATAGTCTTCATGGTTTAACCTGTTTTCCTCACCGTTCAGTCTGAAATCATCATCCGTCAGCCTGTAGAGGATATTTTTCCTGCCATAGGAGTCTGGATCAAGCGGATCATCCTCATCCTCTCTGGTCCATTGATATGGATAGCCCTCCATGATGAGATGATATTCCAGCCCGTTGATGGCGTCTGTCTGATTATCCTGCAACAGATCCAGTCCCCATGAAATATCTCCTGAATAAATCTCTGAACCGATCGATCCTTCCGGTTCGGCAAATGATTTTTTCTCTTCGGTATATACCGCCTGGGAAGATACGCAGCTGACCTCATCCATGCCATCCTGAGGAACCAATGTCACCGTGATCTGGTTGTTGATTTCAATTTCTTCCGCTTCACACTTTTTGAATGCGGTCAATACATAATCCGTTCTGAATTGATCAATGGTCTGATCAGACACGGACGGTTCTGTGACAAACTTCATGGTGTCGCAATATCTGTATCCGACGACTCTTGTTTCGGTCTGATCCGAAGAAACCTCATCATTGAATACAAGCGTGTAGGGCTGGGTCGCATTATCGCGGATATAGCTGCGGATTTCCCAGATCAGATATTCCTCATCAGACTTTCCCTGCACACCGTCCATCCACATTTCATTCCATTGTGATGATTTTTCCGGACAGCGCTTGGTGACGGAAAGAATTTTTGAAGATGTGTCGATGCGGAAACAATCCGCTTCACACCGGACTGTTTCTGTTTCACTGCCATTGTCCACTATCAGTTCCGCTTCAAAGACTTCTGAATCATCGCCATCGCGGTAGGAGAACGTCTGCTCTGTTGTGACATAGCTGACTTCAAAGAATCCTTCCGAAGCAGCTGATATTTCATTGATATTGAAAATCTCAATAAAGTCATCCAGCACCCGGTATGCGAACTGATCATTTTCACCCGCATCCTCTTCATGCAATACAGACAGCTCACAATAATCGCCGGTTTCACCATCGCGTGTATGGAGAATATGTTTGGGCAGCCGGATGTGAACGGTATTTGCCTCACGGTCATATACACCGTTGAGTGAATAGCTGATCCGGTATGTGAAACGCTGCGATTGTGCAGCTGTTTCAGGAAACCAGATGAATTCATCGGCGGACTCATCGTAAACCGCTCCGCTTTGCAGGCGGGCTTCAAACGAATTGATTTCACTGCGTCCCGTTCTTTGCAAAGAACAATATTCCTGCACACTTTCATAAACGGAAACAGAATGATCCATGGCATATTGCATTGCATGGCCCAGAAGCGGATGCGCATTGATCACTTCCTGCTGCACCGGAAGAATGACCGACTGCACACCCGCCTTCACGGCATACATGATTGATGCATAAAGAATGGACACATCACTGTTTCCGTTCTCATCAAATGCGCGGATGCTCAGCACTTCCTCATTGTTCAGCAATTGCAGATCCGCATCTTCACAACTGAGTCCCGGAAGGAACGAAACCTGTTTTGTATCAGAGCGGTCAGTGCCGCTGCCGATGTATGCGAGCGCGGATGTGAGCACGGTTTCCCCATTGAGCAGATTGTTCAATATCATCAAAGCATCGGTATTCATGAGTGTATCTGCGCCGGAAGTCCCTGCTTTATGAATGACTGAATTGGCTTCTGCTGTGTCCGTTTCAAATGCCCCATACAGTTCTTGTGCATCTGTCTCATTCTCAACTTCCAGCATCCACACTGCGATATCATCTGCGGGATCAAATGAGCTGATGATCTTTGATGCATATGCTTCGGGAATTGTCTCTGCCTGAATCAATATGGTCCCGCCGGTATCATCCGCCCTGGCCGCAGGCAGATACAAAAGGGCAAGCATTCCGCATAACAAGGATATGATTTTCTGTCTATGCTTCATCGTCATCTCCTTCTCCGTATCTGAACAAAACCGCCACGATTATCAATGATATGAATGATGTCACCGCATAAATTCCCGCAGTGAAAGAATCGCTTGTATCCGGGGAATGTGCTTTCGTCCGGTTGATCCATAATGCGCTTCCGCTTTTTTCGTTTTTCCCTTTTTCATAAAGAAGAACCTGTTCGACTTTTCCGTTTTCCGCACAGACAATTTTCAATATGTAAACAGCGGGATCTTTCTGCGCCTGCGGATCCAGTGCCTCTGATTCATGAAGAGAATAAGTCCATGTGCCTTCATGATCGAACGTGAACCATGCATTTGCGGATTCACCGTCGGCCACTTCGATCTGCTGTTCATAACCGCTCTCAGACGCATTGAGCGGTTCAATCCTGATCGTTCCGCCGCCTTTGATTTCGACAGGAATACAGACGGAATCCGCATGATCACACGGCTGTTTTATCAAAAAAGCACAAATAAAAAGGATTTTCAGAATATTGGTCATGATTGTCTCCATGCGTGATCATAAGATCAATGCGAATACCACCGTCCGTGATTCCGTATCCGGGAAACGGCATGTGCTGAATGCGATGATTCTCAGGTTTGTTTCTGGATCGAATTCCCGCAGATACATTGCCTCAGACTGAATGAATTCTTTTACCTGATCCGCATCTGAGGGTTCAAACACCCGCTGATCATAAGCGGAACACGTTGCAGCGGCGATGATCTTCAGATCATGAATCTCATCATTCACATAAAGACGGCCGCTGCTGTGTGTATCAAAGAATTCCCGGTCCATATACTGATCCAATGCCCCGAACATCATATGATGGTCCATGTGATGTCCATAAATCAGTGAATACGGATCCGAGAAGTCCGCGCTGTTTCGGAAATCCAGAAACAGTGAGCCGGACAATGAGAATTCACCGAACGGATTTTTGTTCAGATATTCCAGATTGTCTTTTCCCTGCATAATGGGGTCATCCACCCCCGCCCCGTCCAGAACCAGCCAGGAAACAGAGCCTTTGAGACTTTCATAGAGGTTCTCGATTTCTTTTTCCGACTGCGGACGGAAGCGGAGGAGGGATTGATCCGAGGCGTCATAATACAGCAAAGCCGTATCATAAAGAGACCAGACACCCATCATCAATAACAGAAGACAGAACAGCAGACAGCTCTTTTGAAAGATAAACTCAATGACATTCAGACATATTTCCGCAATCTTGTCTTCCGTATTCATAAAAACCGGATCAGCGGCTCATATGTTTTCTGCCGCTGATGATCATTCCGGTACCGGCAAGCAGCACAAGAATGAGATAAGGCGCAATGGATGTGATGATTCCGGTGGGAATCACGCCGTCACGGGTATTCTGGAATCCGATTGTCAGATTGTCTGCACCGATGGCTCCGGTGTTTGCCGCATAGGTCTGCGCATCCACCTGGCTGAGATCTTTTGAAACATAATCCTCATTGACCTCACTCAATGTATACGCTGCCCCAAGCGGCAATTGTTTCAGGGTGATTGACTGGCCGTGCTTCAGGTAGAACACATGTTCGGCGGAGCCGTTTTCATCGCAGACCAGTTCCGCAATGTTGTTGGCCTCCCCCATTGTTTCCTGGGTATAGACTGTTGCCGCATTGGCAAGCGGTGCCTTTTCCGCATTCTGGGTAACATCCGCAATCAGTTTTGTTCCAGGTCCCGCATTGGTGATGCGAAGGGTGTATTTGAAGTATTTGTCTCTGGATGCCTGGTTGCCGCTGACCTGTTTTGTGATGGTCAGATCTTTGGTCTGATAGCGATTGATAAAGCCGGTCACCTTGTCTTCCAGTGCCGCTGCGTTTTCATTCACATCCGCGGATCCGCCCGTCGCATTTCTTGCCGGCGCATCGGCTGAGGTATGCAGCACATATGAAGAGACTTCCAGATTGCCGTCATGATCACTGACATAGACATCGAGAATCTTCGGCTGTGTGTCCTGAACAAACGCGCCTGCTTCCTGAAGCGCGGTTTCCGTGATCACATAGCGGTAAATACCCGGCTCCGTAAATGAGATGGCGCTGAAATCCACATCCAGTTTCTTGAATGCATATTTCTCATTGTCAGCCAGCTGCAGACTGTCACCTTCCTGTAACGCCTCATATGCGGTGTCATTCGGCGTGAATACAGCCGGACCGGAAATCACCGGTGTGCCGATGCCGGCCAGTACCGCCATGGAGTTTTCAGAAGCGGCCATTGCCTCACCCGGCGCGATCGTGAAACTGAATGAAGCGGCCGGCACATTGGCCTCTTTGTCAATGATCAGATACTTGTCAAAAGAAGTGGCTGTGCCATTGACTGGTGTGTAGTTTGCAGCCCTTGCGCTTAATGTCATGGAAGAGACAGCCATGAGAGCAACTCCCATAAGTGCCAGTTTTCTGACTTTGATGAACATGTTGTTTTTGAATCTCCTTTCATTTGATCAGAATCCCCTCCTGCGGAAGATGAAGATCACCTTCCCCAGAAGGAGATCATCACTTATGGAGCCATAAGTCCTTGAATCGGAAAGATCCTCCCGGTAATCGTTCAGCAGGTACCATTTCCCATCATCCACTGTGAGCTGAACATTCTCTTGATTCTCTCCGGGAACCGTGCGGTAGAAGATTTCCTCCGCCGGCTGATATCCGTTGATCAGAAGTATTCCGTCCTGTGTGATCTCGACAGTATCATTCCCCGCTGCCGCAATCCGTGCGAAGCGGACCGCGGTGCCGGCTTGATATGCGATGACTTCTGAATGAGTATATGGCTCCAGTCTGTATGTGATGCACAGGTCGCCATCGCGCAGGGAAGGATACATGGAATTGCCTTTGACAAGGTAGACTCCGAAAACATACGAAGTCAGTACCCTGAATATGACAGCCAGCACAATGATTCTGGCAATCAGACGACCCGCTCGTCTTTTTGTCCTGGAGGAGAAGAAACAATATGCCGCACCCGGATTACATTCATCTTGATGAGTTGTTGCATGTTTGACTGTCATATTCAGAAGGTACATTTCCATTAATAGCGCAGATCCGGACATGATTATATGGAGAGTTTTTCATATTCATCGAAATCTGACAAACATGGCAAATCCGTTGTTTTTCAGCATTTTCAAAGAATCCTCGGATATCATACATTTTCGATTTTCGTTAACATGCATACAAAAAAGTGGATACCCTTGCGGGTATCCGAAAGAAAGGTAAACATGGAAGTGAACACGCAGAATCAGGTGCGAAGCGGTGAAAATGACAAAAGCCCGCCTGGAGACCGTACCAGGAACCTGTCCGTGATTCCTGAGTATGCCGCACCTTTTTCTGCGCATTTTCATTAAAACGGAAAACGAAGCGCAATGATATGGTGAGATCTCTGCGTTCATGGCAAAACTGACTGATCGTTCAGATCCGTTGTTCCTGAATATTCATGCGGATCTGTACACATCCTGATATCCGATGTGACAAAAAGAAAAACCATATCCGCGATGATTCAGGATATGGTTCAAGTTCTTAACGGAACAGAATGTGAAGATTGGGGTTGTTTTCCGCTGCCCTGCCAAGCACAAGCAATACTTTATAGGCATAGGGCTCTTCACACATGATCGTGATGCATTCCCTGTCCAGGACGACGTCTGTTTCTTCCGTGACCTCTTCCAGACAGTCTTTCAGCGCATCCAGGTTTCTTCCGAAATAATCGGGAAGATCAAATGCCTGTTTCATATAAACACCCATGTCCTCACGGTTGGTCAGGCGGGCGGCGTCAATTCTGATTCTCTTTGCCATAATCATTCATCTCCGTCATAAAGCTGTTCAAAACTTTCATAATGATCTTCGGTATACCATACATCTCCGTCCTCTGTGAAGATGATTCTCTTCGCACCGCGGGATCTTGCATTCATGGTATCGATATCGCATTCGTAATAATCCTCACCGGTATCCGGCAGCAGTCCTTCATAATTGCCGAAGTAATCGCCGCCGATGCACTTGCCTTTGATCACAAGGTTCAGTGCTCCGGACTCCCATCCCCGTTTGCGCGCCTCTTTCTTTGTCATATAGCATGAAGGCAGATGATGGAATGTATAGATATAAAGAGCCACCTCATCCTTTGTGTCATAGATATCATCCTCGGAAATGGTGATTCCCGGTGTCGGCTCTGGTGTCGGTTCAGGTGTTGGTTCCGGCGTCGGTTCCGCCGTTGGCTCAGGCGTTGTTTCCGGTGTGGGTTCCACAGTCGGTTCAGCGCTCGGCTCAGATGTCGGTTCTGCGGATGGTTCAACAACCGGAGTCGGTTCCGGTACCGGATCATCTTTCTTACAGCCGCTGCAGCTGCTCAATACACTGACACTGAGCAATGCCAGCAGCAGTTTTTTTAATTTGCTGTTCATTCAAAATCCTCCCCATTGAATAATTCATATATTTCCCTGAACGTGCGCACGCGTGTCACGGGATAATCGGATATGAAATTCTCATTGCCGATATACCATACCGGTTTCATGCCCGCCCTTTGGGCACCGAAGATATCGGTGAAGAACATATCTCCGACCATGGCAATCTCAGAACATTTCAATCCGAGCTTTTCGGCGGCAATCGCAAAGATGCGCTCATCGGGTTTGCTGATACCGTATTGTCCGCAGATGATCACCTCATCCACAAGTCTGTCAAAGCCAAGCTTCTTCACTTTGGCAAGCTGGGACTCATATGCCCCGTTTGACAGAATACCCAGTCTGTATTTCTTCTTCAGACGGATGAGTGTCTCTTCCGCACCCTCGGACGGGATCTGGATGGCATTGAAGTTCGCATACCAGTAATCCTTCCATTTTTCAATATCGAGATCCGGAATATATTTATCCTTCAGTCTTTTCCAGACATAATCTTTCTGCACAATTCCATACTGGTCGGCCACCATGCAGAACTGCACCAGATTTTCAAATTCCATGCTTTGCGGATCCAGATCGCTTCGCATCAGGCTGATGCACTGTCTGTACATATTGTAAGCAGCCTGCTTGCGGTTGCTCAGAGTTCCGTCAAAATCAAACAGAATACCTTTGATCATAAGCTGTTTATTCCCTCACCATTCATTATGAAGCCTTGCCGCAAAGTTTCCAATCAGAGTTTTTTCACAGGATTCATTAAGATTCCTTTTACGGTAACGACCAGAATGAATTACGATGTACAATGATACATGGAAAGAAGGAATCTGTATATGAAAACAAACAGACTGACTGCGTCTGCCGCAGTCCTGGCACTGCTTCTGAGCATCGGCTGCACCAAGAAAGAAGACAGCGCATCTTTGACAGACGGCAAGGAGGAAACACCTGCCGCTGAAACGGAAACAGCAGCACCTGAAGAAAACACTGCTGAACCGGAAGATCATGAGCTGCTTGGCGGCTGGCAGGTCAATACCAATTATTCCCAATTGCTTGGCGAAGGTCAGAGAGATGTCTTTGACAAGGCAACGGAAGGCCTTACCGGAGCTTCCTACACACCGATTCAGGTCATTGCGAAACAGCTTGTATCCGGAACCAACTATGCATTCCTGTGTCTTGAGTCAATGGTCACCGGCACTGACAACGCAAATTATGCAATTGTGACAATCAACGAAGATCCCCAGGGTGAAACAGAAATTCTCAATATCAAAGCGCTGGATCTGAATGATCTGCCTGTGATTGAAGAAAGCAAGGATGAAGATCTGCTGGGCAGCTGGGAAGTCACCGGCAGCGGAAAACCAGGCGCCATGACCCCGGAATCCGAAGCGGCCCTGAGCGATGCGCTTGCGAAAGAAAGCGGCGTCACCTATATGCCGATTGTATTGCTCGGCTCCCAGGTTGTCTCCGGCATGAATTATAAGTATCTCTGCTATGGAACAATTTCCGCCAACATTTCCGATCCGGTTCTTTACGTTGTAAGTGTTTATCAAAACGCAGAGGGAGACAGTGAACTCACTGACGCAAAGCTGTTTGATCTGGAACACTGCGTAACACCCGAAAATTAAAAGCGCATCCCGCGGGATACGCCTGAAACATACCGGTTAAGCGGACAGCTGTGCTGTCTGCTTTTTTCTTCTGAGCAGATTGAACAATACAAGAATCACAATGACCTGACAGGACATGCAGAGAATCAGATCGGCTGTATAGGAGCCGGTGGAGTCATAAAGCATGCCGAGCAATGTGACACCCAATGCATTGGATGAGGCGCCGACAAATGACGCAAACGGATATACCTTCGTATAATTCTCAATGCCGAATGTTTCCCTGACCAGAATGGACAGTGCACTTGAACTGTTGGCAAAGGAGAAACCGAACATGAATGAGCCGATGACCATGGTCAGCGGGGTGCGGATGGTGAGCATCATGACCACTGAAACCGCATTGATGAAAGCCCAGCACATGCTGGTCTGATGAGCGCCGAGCTTATCGCATAACGATCCGTAAAGAAGCTTGGACACAATATTCGAAGCGCTGGCAAACGAGCTCATCAATGCGCTGATTGAAGCGGTGAAGCCGATGGATAAACCAAAGCTTGGAATATGCTGGAACATTGCCGCAACGATATATACCAGCAATGTGAATGTCATGATGCAGATCATTTCTGCAGACAGGAAATTCACGCCGTGGGAGCTGGCCTGGAAAACCACCTTGTCCTTGTTTTCCTCACGGTATTTCATATAATCCGCATAGCCGTAAGGCTCCATCCCGATGCTTTGCGGCCTTAGGGTGATCGGCAATACAACCCCGGGCAGACAGAAGACGGCGATGATCAGAGTCACAAACACAAAACCGAATCGCCATCCGTTGGCGACGATCACACTGGTGATCAGATTGGCAAGAAGCACACCCGGCAGACCCGAGAACGCCATGGCAATGGATACCATGAGTCCGTTTCTCGCATAGAACCAGTTGTTGATCACGGTTGTGGCAAGCACAAAGCTGAGCAGACCGGACCCGACACCTCTGATCACACTGATCAGATACATGAGCAGAATATTGTTTGCCAATGAAAGCAGAAAGGTCCCCACGCAGCACATGGCGGATGCCGTGATCACCATCGGTTTGAGCATCTTTTCATTTTTCAGCACAATCGGAATCAACAGACCCGAAAAAGCCGAAGAGAGAGCTGTGATGGTATACATGAGTGAAACCGAGCCGCTGGAAATCCCGAGGTCTTTGGCAATATGGCTGTAAAACAGACCGGATGTGCCCATGCACACACCGACCGACGCCCCGACGAATCCGCACATGCCCAGCATGACAAATACATACATCATCCCGCTTTTTTTCATAAAAATCTCCATTTCTGACAAGCCAATTATACATGCAAGATACGCTGTCATGCATTATGAAAAGGCATCCGCCCAAAGAAGACTGAATGCCTTTTCTGGATTATATGAATTTTCCGGTGATGCTTTCAGGAGTATTGCGGATTTCATCCGGTGTGCCGCAGGCGACAATTGTGCCGCCCTCTTCGCCGCCGCCCGGTCCCATGTCAATGATATAGTCCGCATTGCGGATCACATCGAGATCATGTTCAATGACAATCACGGTTGCGCCATGAGCGATCAATGTATGGAAAACATCCAGCAGTGTTTCCACATCCTTTGGATGAAGGCCGATGGTCGGCTCATCAAACACGAAGACGGAATCATCCTGTGCCCTGCCCATCTCACTGGCCAGCTTGAGCCGCTGCGCCTCGCCGCCGGAAAGGCCCGGTGTCTGCTCCCCAAGGGTCAGATAGCCCAGCCCGAGATCTTTCAATATCTGCAGTTTCGGTGAGACATTTTTCATCTCAGCGCAGAACTCCAGAGCGTGATTGACATCCATTTCCATCAATTGCGGAAGGGACTTTCGTTCACCTGCCTTATTGGCGATCCGGATCTTTTTGGCATCTGTGCCATAGCGGCTGCCATGACATTCGGGACAGGGAATATCCACATCGGGCAGAAACTGCACATCGAGGGAAATCTGTCCGGTGCCGTCACATACCGCGCATCTGAGCGAGCCGGTATTATACGAGAAATCTCCTGCTTTATAACCTAGCTGTTTCGCATCTTTGGTGCGGGCGCAGATCTTGCGCAGTTCATCATGAACATTCGCATAGGTGGCGACCGTGCTTCTCACATTGATGCCGATCGGAGTGGCATCGATCAATTTGATATGGCGGATCCCCGGCGCTTCGATTGCTTTGACATGTTCAGGCATCGGCTTGCCGTTGCAAAGGCTGTCCAGAGCCGGCACAAGACTTTCCAGAATCAGGGTGGTCTTGCCGCTGCCGGACACACCGGTGATCACACTCAGTCTGTTTTTCGGTATTTTCACACTCAACGGTTTCACCGTATGAATGCCATCGGTTTCCATCCGGATCCATTCGGTCTGAGCGGAATTGTTTTCCTGATGATCTTCTGAAACAGGATGTTCATCGGAAAGATACGGTCCGATCAATGATTCCGGATTCTGCGCAATCTCTTCGACGGTGCCTGAGGCAATCACATTGCCGCCGTCCGCGCCGGCTCCTTTGCCCATTTCAATGAGCCAGTCACTTTCTTTGAGAATCTGTGCGTCATGATCCACCAGCAATACAGAATTGCCGTCTCTGATCAGATCATGCATGACCCCGTTCAGACCGTTGATATTGGCGGGATGAAGTCCGATGGATGGCTCATCAAGCACATAGAGCACTCCCGTCGTGCGGTTGCGCACTGCCCTTGCCAGCTGCATTCTCTGTCTTTCACCCGTGGAAAGGGTTGAGGAGGCGCGGTCAAGGCTCAGATACCCAAGGCCGAGATCCATCAATCTTGCGGCGGTTTCCAGATATGCTTCGCAGATATTATCTGCCATGGCTTTCATTTCTTCCGGAACCCACTCAGGCACTTTCTTCACCCATTCCAGGGATTGTTTCAATGTCATCTGACAGACCTGGTCCAGGGAAAGGCCCATGATTCTCGGTGCTCTTGCCGCATCGGACAGTCTTGTGCCATGACACTCTGGACATTCCTCTTCTTTCAGGAACTTCTCCACCCGCTTCATTCCCTTCTCGTCCTTGACTTTGCTCAGGGCATTGAGAACGGTGGCGCTGGCACTGTAATAAGTAAAATCCATTTCCGCAGCGGTGACGCTGTCTTTATTTTTGGGACGGTAGAAGATATGTCTTTTCTCCATCGGTCCGTCATAGACGATTTCTTTTTCTCTGTCGCTGAGATCCTTGAACGGCACATCCGTGCGCACGCCCATCTCTCTGGCCACGTCTGTCATCAGCGACCACATCAGGGAATTCCAGGGAGCCACCGCACCTTCGTCCAGGCTCAGAGTTTCATCCGGAACCAAAGTGCTGCGGTCAACCGTACGGATTGTTCCTGTCCCCTGACAGCACGGACAGGCACCCTGGGAATTGAATGCCAGCTCTTCCGCGCCGGGACCATAGAAATGCTCTCCGCATACAGGACATACAATTTCCTGCATGGCCGCCACTGCGATTGACGGCTTCACATAGTGGCCGTTGGGACATCTGTGTTCGGAAAGACGTGAAAACATCAGCCGAAGACTGTTCAGCAATTCCGTACCGGTTCCGAATGTGGAGCGGATCCCCGGCACACCCGGTCTTTGATGCAATGCCAAAGAGGCAGGCACATAAAGCACCTCATCCACATCAGCTCTGGCCGCCTGGGTCATTCTTCTTCTGGTATAGGTGGAAAGAGATTCCAGATATCTTCTGGAGCCTTCCGCATAAAGCACGCCCAGTGCCAATGATGATTTGCCGGAGCCGGAAACTCCGGCCACCCCGACGATTTCATTCAGCGGCACATCCACATCGATGTTTTTCAGATTATGGACACGCGCTCCTTTGACTTTAATATGTTTCGGCTTTTCTTCCATAGTGACTCCTTTGGAGAACAGACCGCATGAAATGCACATGCGGTCTGATGCAGTATGATTGTAAAACGATCAGGACAGCAGCTCCATCAGCTCATCGCTGGAAAGCTGTGCGAGTGACGTCGATTCTCCGGAAAGAATCGCATCGGAGAGATCCTTCTTCGCCTCCTGGAGCTCGAGGATCTTCTCTTCGATGGTATCTTTGGCAATGATCCGGTAAACCGTGACAGTGCTCTTCTGGCCGATGCGGTGGGCACGGTCGGTTGCCTGGTTCTGGGCAGCCAGATTCCACCATGGATCATAATGGATGACCACATCCGCGCCGGTGAGGTTGAGTCCGGTTCCGCCTGCCTTGAGCGAGATCAGGAAGACCGGCACATCATTGTCGTTGAATTTATGAACCAGGCGCATTCTTTCCTCCTTGGAGGTTGCACCGGTGATGACATAATATTGAATCTTGCGCTCATCGAGTTCCTTTTTCAGGATTTCGAGCATCGAGGTGAACTGGGAGAACACAAGCATCTTGTGACCGCCGTCAATGGCGCTCTCAATCAATGTCATGCACGCATCCTTCTTCGCCGATTCGCCTTCATAGTTTTCCAGAATCAGACTGGGATCACAGCAGATCTGTCTGATCCGTGTCAGTTCCGCGAGAATCCTGATCTTTGCCTGACCGTCATCGCCGCTGTCGGCGATCAGCTTCTTCATGCGGACAACCTGACCGTCGTAGATCTTCTGCTGCGTATCGTCAAAGCGGGCATAGCGGACCTCCTCCATCTTTTCGGGAAGATCTTTCAGCACATCTTTCTTGATACGTCTGAGAATGAACGGGGATACCATCTTTCTCAGTCTGGAAGTCACCAGCTCATCCTTGTTTTTGGAAATCGGGGTTTCGAAATCCTGCTTGAAACGGTCATATGTGTAAAGGAAACCGGGCATCAGGAAATCAAAGATGGACCAGAGTTCACTCAGTCTGTTTTCAATCGGTGTGCCGGTCAATACGAAACGATGATCCGCATTGACGATCTTGACACTCTTTGAAACAGCCGCCTTGGGATTCTTGATGTACTGTCCCTCATCCAGCACTTCGCAGGCAAAGGAATGGTTTTTGTATTTGCCGATATCGCGCTTGAGCAGATCGTAGCTGGTGATGAACACATCGCATTCCTCATTCAGCAGGATTCCTCTCGCATTGGCGCCTCCGGTCAGCGGAATGACTTTGAGATCCGGCGCGAAGCGGTGGAATTCCTCCGCCCAGTTATAGACAACCGATGCCGGGCAGACAATCAGGGAAGGCTTGGTTTCACCGGCATCTTTGGCACCCTTGAGATAGGCGATCATCTGGATCGTTTTGCCAAGGCCCATATCATCGGCCAGGATTCCGCCAAAGCCAAGATCGGCGAGGGTTCTGAGCCACTTGTAGCCATATTCCTGATAATTTCTCAATACCGGCTTCATTTCTTCCGGCACATCATATTCAGAATCTCTGACCGCATTGAAATTGCGGATCAGATTGCGGAAGTGGCGGTCTCTTTCGGCTGCCACGGAATCATGTTCCTCGAGCATCTTGTTGACATAAAGCGCTCTGTACATGGGCAGATGAAGCTTGCCTTTGACGAATTCATCCAGGCTCACATTCATTGATTCCATTAACGCGCTGATCATTTCCAGCGATTCATTCTGATCAAAGGAAATAAACTCGCCGTTTCTCAGACGGTGGAATTTCTTCTTTCTTCTGTAGCTTTCCAATACCTCAAGCAATTCCTCCGGCGACATCTGCTGAGTGGTGACGGAAAGATCGAGAAGATTATTGGAAAGCGACACACCGACATTGATCACCGGTGTTCTTCTGATTTTCAGACGGTTGAATGCATCGGAGCCGTGAACATCGCCGATTTCCATGAGTCCTCTGACGCCGGAATCAAGCAGTTCATAGATCTTGTCATCATCCATCTCATCATAGAAATATTCACGGTTCGCATCATATTCCGGAAACAGGTCCGTGACCTTTTCAGCCGCCTTGACCTCCTGGCTGAGATCTCTCCACTTTTCAAGCGGAAGATCATCGGAAGTCAGCTGTTTGAGAAGAACGTTATGCTCGTCGTAGGTGATCTTTCCGGTACAGGTGACCAGATTGTCCTCGATATCGAGATACAGATCAAACTTCGCCTCGGGAGGCAGATATTCAATGACACTCTCATCCTCTTCCACGGTAATGATCGGATTCTCTCTGAGCGCCGGAAGCACACGGTAATAGAATTCAGAGATATGGGAAGTGCCGATCGTCATCCTGATCTGTCCATTGTCACTGGACTGCAAAAACGGCTCAACGAATACTCTGTCCTCATCGCTCATTCTGGAAAGGATTCTGTCACGGATGAAATAAATCGACCGGTTGCCGCTGAAGAGATCAGGCAATTGTCCGCTGATCTCGACACCGACGAACTTTCCGTCCTGCATGATCCGCATGACATTGATGGTGAAATGATACGGAATTGTGCCGATTTCCACGGATGAAGGAACGATATCTGTGTTTTTGTTGGTAAAAGCGATCGTTCTTCCATATGCCATATCATAGAAATCATCGAGCGCCTGGCCTCTGAGTTCAATAAAGGAGAGCAGATTCTTCGGCGTCACATCGCCATACTGACGATACACGCGTTCCTGGAAGAGTTTGTTTTCTTTCAGCTGAGCAGTGATGAACTGATAATATTTCTCACTTTCCTCATCGAAATCCTCATTGGCAAAATGCAGTTCATTGCCTTTGCCGAGCTTCATCACACCGAAGCTTTCCTTGGTCTCCTGAAGCTCACTCATATTCTTCACGATGTACATCTTGGAAGTGCCGATGCGGAAGGAAAGATTCAATGCGGTGCCTTTGACTTCCAGTCTCGGATCCAGATGGATGATCTTTGTGCGGTTTGAATTTTCATCGATCTTTCTGATTGCCTGCATACCCGCAAAAGCGGACAGAAGGGTTGCGCCGGAAAGAGATGTTTCATCGCCCGGATTGTATTTCTGAATATATTCATCCAGCTTGATCAAAAGCGCGATCTGATGTTCGCACAGATCCCTTCCGGTGTAATAGGTGCCGTAGTAAAAGTTATGGCAGACAGCACAGTTGGAAATTTCAATGCCGTCTTTTGTAAACTGCACATCCACCTGATAACTGTGACCGTCATTGCCGATCACATGTCCTCTGGCATAGCCCTGCAGCTGATCGCCGCGGTAATAACTGCGGTAATTGACGGATACCTTGTCAAGAATGACCATTTCATTCTCCACAAGCTTCTTTGCCCTGCGGATCGCAGCCGCGCTCATGCGGATCGGTTCGCAGATCTTGGCGAGGTTAAAATAATAATCCTCGTGGGTTTTGGGATCAAAGAGAACGATATCATCCGATCCATGACGTTCATTGTAATAAAGCGCCGCCGCCATATGCTTGCAGAAATATCCTCTGCCGCCCTCATAACAGGCGCACTCACCCAGCAAACGATCGCCGATTTTGGTCATGACCACCCGTCTGCGCAGACCGCGGTCATTGACTTCCGCAATGAAACGGTCACTGCCTGTTTCACGGAAATTGCTCACTCTGTTGTTGATATAGAGGTTGTATCCTTCGCGCAGTGCGCTGGATCTGAAATAATTTTTCCATTCACCGATTTTTGTCATATTCTTTATTATAATCACCTTCTTTCTTTGAAAACAACACACTTTGCGCCAAAAACACGCAGGCACCCATCTATTCAGATGAATGCCCGCATTTTTCTGTTTTTTAATGAAGATTTACGATGACTCTCAGTTTTTCAGGATCCATTTCCACCCGGCTGCCCTGCATGCGGACGGCATTGGCGGATACGGTATCATAAGCTCTTTGAAGTGTTTCCCGCTTCACTTCATATTCCCCGAATACTCTGCTTAAGAACGTATTCAATTCGTCTGCGGATTCAAAGCCTGCCGCATCGAGGATCGCCTTCTGATCCGCTTCATCCGCAAAGCCAATGAATCTTCCCAGGAAATACCCGACTGCCTTGCCATGGGGAATCTTCTGATCATATGTCAGGATATAGCTTAAGGCATGCGGAATCGATGTGCCGGTCTGGGCAATCGCAATGCCGCCGAATGTGGATGCACGCATGAGTTTTGCATAATCCTGCCCGTCCGCTTCTCTTTCCTGCGTCAATACATCCTTCACTTCTGACCAGAGTTTCAATCCGGTCAGGGCTGCGCTTTGACTGTATACATCCGCCTTTTTGCTCAGATAGCTTTCACTCATGTGGGCAAAGGCATCGATGGACGTATTGACAATCATGGAATGCGGCGCGCTGCTCAGATATTTCCCGTCAATCAATGCGAGTTTCGGGAAGATCTTATGGGGAATGGAGATCTTCGTATTCTTCGCATGGACGGTCAATACTGATACGCCGGTGACTTCCGAACCGGTTCCGCATGTGGTGGGAACCGCGATCACATCCAGTGCATCGGCCGCAAGTGAGGCATCATAAAGATCATCGGGATTGTCCGAATTGCGCCTGATCATGAAGGCAATGGCCTTGGCCGCATCCAATGGTGAGCCGCCGCCGATGCCGATCACAAAATCGACCTGTTCACTTCTTCCAAAGGATGAGGCATCCATGATTGTTTCCATGGACGGATTCTCTTCAATTTTGTTGTAAACGGCATATTCTCTGCCGCATTGTTTCAATGCGGAAACAACATCGCCGAGCGCACCGCATTTTTGAGCTGATCTTCTTCCGGTGACGATGAGCGCCTTATGGCCGTATGAGACGATTTCCTCTTTGTGATTCAGCACACACTCCGGCTCATCATACACTCTGACCGGCATATAATATTTCATACGTGAAGCCCTCTTATGCGTAGACAATCACTGCTATCACTTCAACATTCTCATCGGAATTGTTGGTGATCGCATGGGTCTCATGGGGCGGACAGATTGCCACATCACCCGCATGCAGGGTGACAATATTGCCGTTGTCCTCATATTCAGCTGTTCCGGAAAGGATATAGAACAGCTCGGAATCATTTTCATGTTCATGGCTGCCGATTCCCGCACCCGGCACAAGTGTGATCTTTGCGAAGAGCCTGCCTTTGTTGCACATCTCTTCGGGACCTGCGATGAAGTTCCTTACCTGCGCGGTACCGGGTCCGCCTCTCATATGTTCACGATATTCAACCGTGACTTCGTCTGCTTTTCTGATCATGATTGTTTTCTCCTTATGTTTTCACCTGTCTCCATTATAAGCCTTCTGAAGAAGGTTTCTGTGCGTTTTGTAAGCCGTATCTGTTAATCCGCTTATTGTATGCAAGCCAGTCGTCAATGAACTGCAGATCCCGTTTGTCGGTGATTCTGCGGTTATAGGAATAAAATGCCTGGATTGTCTTTTCACATGAAGCATTCAGCTCCACCGTGATATAGGACTGCAGGGGATGTTTCTTCTCACGGATGAAGAAGATATTCGATGTTCCGTCCTGATATCTTGAAACATAAAGGCTGCCCACGCAATTGTGATTGTTTCTGCCTTCATAGATGAGATCGCTGAAACGCATCGGCAGGATGACAGCCAGCTCACTGCTTTCATAAAGATATTTGCTTAATTCCTGATAGCGGCGGTCATAGATCTTCTGCGTCTCCTCATCATTTTTCTGCTGTCTCTTCTCCTGGGCAACGATGACCATCATGTCATGTTCCTCAATGAGATGCTCACTGCGGTAGACAGGCTCCATCCGGTTCCTTTCGCACAGGCGGATATAGTCAGCCAGATAAATGCATGCCCTGTGCGAAGGCATCTCCGTATTTCCGTGATCATTGATCAGATCACGGATCAATTGATCCGCATCATAGGCAGGCTTTCCGTTGCTTGTGCATTTGACGATTTTCATGAAGCTTTTGCAGAAGCTTTCCTCTCCGCGGATCATCATCCTGACAAGCGGTGCCACATTGACATCATCAATTTTATAAGTTGAAAGAACGCCCTTTAACCATGACCATTCTTTCAGATTCAGTCTGAATGAGATCAGCTGCGACCACTGCCCTTTGGTCAAAGAGGTGATCTGATTGATGGTCTTTGCGTCTTTGAAGCATTTTTCGAACAAAGCGGCATCTTTGGCAGTATAGCGGTCATTGAGCACCCAGTTGAGAATGATATGTTCAAAACCGGCCTTATAGAGTTTTTCAATCTGGGGATACTGGAGATAATGGATGGCAAAGGCTGTATTGACCACATCCCGGTCATATTTCATCAGAAGATGATCCATCTGTTCACTGTCCCAGAGGATGATCTCATTGGCGGTATACGGATGACATTTGTTGAAGACATCCATATGATAAACATAGGCGCGCGCACCCATTCTTCTGTATACAAGACCTTTCTGCTCACTTCTGTAGACGCCGCGGATCAGATTCCAGAATGTGCAGATATCATCAATTCTTTCCGCCTGATGATACAGGCCCTTCTTCCATGCCGGAACACTGATTTCCCAGAAAGCATCGGTTTCCTTGTTGAACAGAAGAATGATATTGTCCGTGACCAGTTCACCGTAAACAACCTTCTCGTCAAGATTGCGATCAGGCAGCGCTTCGAAATCATGAATCACACAGGACTGTTTTTCATCATTGAGCTGCGATAAAAACATGTTTTACCTCCATTTTCTTTTTTATAAATTTACACGGGACTGAACCAATCTTTTTTTTCGGGTTGGAGTTCCATCATACATCCTGTTCAGCTGTTTTTCTGTGTGAGAAAGGTGAAAGCGAATGAAAGTATTTTCAATGCATGCACAGACAAAAAGCACGCAGCTGTCTGCCGCGTGCCTTCGTATTCAATTGTCAGAAAATGCTTATTTGACAGCCCATTCCCAGATATGGGTTCCGTCAGCTGCCTCAGGATTGTTTCTGAGGGTGTAGATCCATGACCAGTGGTCACTGTATTTGACTTCTGTGTAAATACCGTCCTGATCATAGTCTTCCGCAAACTTCAGCTTGCCGCCCTGTCTTGTCTCGCCGGAAATGCCGGTGACTTCGGCCAGATCGAATGTCTCATACAGGGAGAGCTTGTACTTGTCATCAGCTGTTTCATAAGTTGTGAAAGCGGAACCGATACCCAGATCGCCGTCAACGTGTGTTTCCTTGATCTCAGCATCCTTGGTGATGATATTCCAGATTCTCTTTGAGCACTGTTCCGGATCAACGGAGCTGTCTGTCTCACCCTGAACCAGCCAGATCTTTGTGTCAGAGTTGAGCAGCTGTGCCAGTTCCTCATCAGTCGGGATGGCATCGTCGGATTCGCTTCTCGCATTGGCAGCGTCAAGCGCCGGGCAGTTGATCATGGCAGCCTTGAACAGATCCGGATAAGCGATGATCATGCGTGTGGACATGAATCCGCCCGCAGAAGCGCCGGAAAGGTAAACTTCCTCAGGATTGATCTTGTTTTCTTCGATCACTTTCTGGATTTCGTTGTAGCAGGGTTCCAGAAGGTTGTCCTTGACTGCGAAATACCACATATTCGGAGCCTGGAAGCACATGACACTTGCATCACCGAAGACTTCCTGTGCCTCTGTGACCCATGCGGCGCCGCCTCTGTTGGCAAGAATCTGAGTGATATTGTTGTTGGTGTCCTTGACCGGGAAGTCGCCTTCGCCATTGCCATGGAAGAAGACGATCAGCTTGTCATTGGAGCCTTTATGGAACTGATAGTTGATCTCATCCTGGACATCTGTGTAAGCAGCCACTTCCGGGCACTCGAGATCCTTATAAGATTTTGCGGAACATGTGTATTCACCGGTGAACGGAAGTTCTCTTCCATCCTTGGTTGTGAGAGTGAGTTCCTTTGTCTGGGCAATGGTGAATTCCAGAACAGCCGGATAGTTTCTGCCTTCGCCAAGCCATGTCAGCGTCGGAGCCTGTGACTGATCGAAATAAACCGTGACAACGCCGTCGTTGGTTTCAACACCGACAACCTTGAGCGGAGCACTTGCATCATAGTATGCATAGGGGTTGCCCTTTTCAGCGCCATAGTCGACGGTGGATGTCATATGAACTTCAAATGTTTCATAATCCACGTCGGACACTCTGACATCGCTGCCGAAGTCAATTGTCATTCTGTCAACATACTGACCGGCATCGGTGACAGTTGCGCCCATCTTCACTTCATAAGTGCCTTCGGGTGCTGTTTCCTGTGAAGCTTCTTCAGCAGGTGTTTCGGACGGCTGTGTTGAGGAACAGCCTGTGAGCATTGCGGCAGCGAGCAAAACAGCCCCTGCACTCTGGAAATACTTTTTCATTATCGTTTCCCTCCGTATTATCCACTTTAGTGAAAGTATACCATTGAATCATGATGCAAAAATATGTAAATGATTCCATTCAGAATGTATTTCGTTTCATCAGTTTCAGATCTTTTTCAATCCACGCCAGTCCCTGCGCAAGCGTGTCAAAAGACATGCCATCCGCTGAAATGCCTATACCGTAAACAGCCTCAATGAAATCGCATCTGCCGCGCTCCATGCGTAAATGCAATGCCTTTATGACTCCGTTTTCATTATCATCCGCCTCACTTGCGTTAAGCATATAGATGCGCGGTTTCTCATATGCAATCTCATAATGTTCCAGATGTCTGCACAGCCAGCGGATTTCCTCGATCGCCATATAGAGTGAGCGATGCATATGATTCTCTCCTTTGAATACCAGATCCGTCCGTTTGGGCTGAAAAGGCATATACCAGCATTTGATCATCTTCGGCTCAGCGCCGGAAGTGATGATTGAAAGCATCGGATAAGGATGATCCGCATACAGATGAGAGGCTGTGCAGAGGCTGCTCAGAAGAGACGGATCCATCACACCCGCCATCGCTTCGGCTTTTTCAGATGTATCGATCACAACAACGACGGGCAGCACGCTGACCTCATGCGTCGAAGAATCCGTTTTCATTGACATATGTATCCCTTTCATAAGCTTCTTTAAGGATGCCGAATACTTCAGATGCACTCATGCATTCCCCCATCACGCCGTCATCCGTACTGATTTGCAGCCAGTCGCGGCCGGCTGGATCATGGGTGATTCTGTATCCTGCCTCACCTTCATTGCCATGCAGATTGAGATAGATGATCATGAAATCATGATGGCTGTCCGGAAGCACAAGATACGGAATATCGCTGTTCATAAGAAAGCTGTGAAGTTTCTTGATTGCACAGTCATTTGCCTGAAACAGTTCACAGACACAATCCAGATGTGTCACCATCATTTCCAGAAGTTCCTCTTTGCCGATTTCTTTTGCCATAATCATTTCACTCCTTCATGATTTCATTCTGTCACATATCAAATGATCCTTTTTTTTCCTCATGATTGCCTTATGACAGACCAAAACCCGAAAAAAAAGATGGCCATGTACAGATGAGATACTTTTCCTGTAAGGGAACATCAATCATGGTTGCTCAAAAGTCTGCAGTCCATGAAAGAAAGGGGGATTATATGAGTCATTCCATTTTAGAAGATATCTTCGTATTCGTTCTGATTCTTGCCGGCGTATGGTGTGTTCAGTATTCATTCACATCATTGTTTGAGACATTGATCTATGACTGTCTGCCGGCGGTACTGGATGATTTCGCACCTTATTACCGGAATTACTCCCTGATGGAACGGATCATCCGGTTATTGCCGTTTGCCATTTTCTACGGGCTGATCTGTTTTCTGATCTGCTCCATTGCGGAGCTTACGGTTGACGAAGCAAGCCAGACGCTTTACGCAAAGAAGAAGCTGAAAAAGTACTGCCTTGATCAGACTCACCAGGCATTCTTTTCCCAGATGCTTGCCTTCGCGATCACTCTCGTCACAGCGGGCTGGCTCACCATTGACTCCACTTTCTGGAAGTTCGGCTACCTGATCCTGGCGGGCGGATTCGTCATGGCTGCTTTCCTGTTCCTCTGCCTGCTTGCGTCTTATTGCAATGCCAACGGTGTCCGTCTGTTATGGGCACTGACAGCATTCGCAGTCTTTGTGATCACATGGATCGTTTCCGGCAAATTCATGTTCTCCGCTGTCTTCGTTCTGCTCTCATTGTTCATGATCCCGTTGAGAGACCGGATCAAGTCAATGTTCAGCCGGGTCTTTGACAATATGCTGAAAGAGGTATTGAGCGTCAGTGAAGATGATCCGGATGATTTCGATGACGATGACGATGATCTTCTGTTCTGACCGCATCACCAAAAGAGCCTGATCTTTGTGATCAGACTCTTTTTCATTTTATTGTTCAATGATTCAGTTTCTTCATGAGCAGGGCTGCCAATATCAGCATACCGCCGCTGTCACTTTCATCAGATGAGAAGCTTTCATAGCCTCTTTTTCAAACTGAGCGGATGTCGGAATGTCCTCAGGACGATAGCGGCGCTTATTGTTTCTCATCCTTGCCGCTATTGTGTGCCTTCAGCCTTTCCAGTTCTTTCTGTTTCTGTATTTCCATCAGTCTGATATTTGCCAGATACTGACTTGCGGCGGCCTGGGCGGTTTCAAACACCTGATTGACTCTCATGGCCGCCTCTGCGATGTTTCCTGCTTCCGAGAGTCTGATCCGCTTTGACTCAAGCTCTTTGTTTGCCGCATCGAGCTGCTGTTTCAGTTTTTCGTTTTCTCTGGACAGTTCCACCAGCATTTCAAGCAGATCCTGTCTGCTGAGTTTTTTCAGTTCACGATCATCCATAGTTTCACTTGCACGCAAAAACATCTGCTTACGAAACTACAATAGCACAATCGGTTTCCATTTTCTATTGTCCGGTTGTTAATTTCATTTATATTTCATGGCAAATACGGCGACAGTTCTCAGGTTTGCCATGAATCTGCCGCAATCATATCCTAAAGTTCAGTATGTTTCCGATTGTGTCAATAAACATGCGTGAGCGATGAGCCCGGATCATCTTCCGTTCTTTGCACATGAACATGTGAAAAGCCGGCATCTTCTGATACCGGCGGTTATATTCCGATGAACTTTACAAAGCTGATCTGAATGGTATGGTCCTGCGCAATGATGAATGCGGTCAGTCTGTTTTTGTATACACAGCCTGTGTCAATGAATATGGCGCCTTTTTCCGGCAGTTTCATGCCGTCATATACAATATGACACTGACCTGTTTCATCAATATATAACGGCTGAGCCAATGGTGTGAACGAATGTTTATGAAACGGGGAATGCCCGCTGATATACAGCTTTCCCTGATAAATCCTTTCCCCGTTCAATACACTCCTGTCACGAAGAATGATCTGCCTGTCGTCCGGATCACCATTGAATCCCGCATGCACAAAGACACATTCTTCTGTTTCATAAATTAACGGAAGTTCACTGAACAGCCGGATATACGTGCTGAGCGCATCGCGCGGCGGATGAATGAAGAAATGTTTCTGCGCATTTCTTTGCACAAGATCATCCTCATGATTGCCCGCCAGCCAGATCATTTTCTGTCTGAAGACATCTTTAAGTTCAATCAGCTCACGGATGACGCCTTCGGAATCATATCCTCTGTCAATGACATCGCCGAGAATGATCAATGTGTCATTTGCCGGATCCGGACTGATCTGCTGCAACAGCGCTTTGAATTCCCTGCTGCAGCCGTGAATATCCGCAATGGCAATGATTCTTCCGGACCCATTCATCATTGAATCACATTGAATTCAGTCTGAATCACATTGCCTTCCGGATCCCATGCCTTGACTTCGAGAACGCCGTTCTCATTGAGGGTGAGCTGGGTGCGGATATCGGTTGTTTTCGGTGTATTCGGAGGAAGCTTGAGTTTGAGTTCACCGATCTTGGTCATCGGGAATTCATCCATGTCGCACCGCTCATATACCGTATCGGTTTCATAGGTGCGGAAGGCGATAAATGCCATGTTGTCCTCGGTGGGACGGTAGTTGCGCACCGAAGAGGCCGGCAAAGCGGAATCCTTGATGACCATATTCTGAATCTTGTATTTTTCGTTTTCTGTTCCCTTGTGTTTCACCACCTGGATGCCATAGGAGAAATTCGCCCTGTCAATGACATCGACAACCTTGCCCTTTCTCATATCCGCATAAAGGGCCGCTCCATAGACCACCGCATATTCCGGATAGTACACCCGCACATTGCACAGGGGGAATTCAGCTGCGATTCTTTCCTTGATCTGGGTCATGTTTGAACTGCCGCCGACACAGATGATCTCATCGATTTCACAGTCTGAGACATGACGGTTGTACACCCGCTTCAATGCGGAGACCGCCTGGTCCAGAAGCGGTGCAGTCAGATCATTGAACTGCTGAAGGCTCAGATGAATCTTATTGACATTCCCGTTGATTTCCACCGAGCAGAGCGCCTTGTCATTTCTGGAAAGGCGGTGCTTGGCGCGGATGGCCGCATCAAGGATTTTTCTTTCGTAGGCCGGATTTGAACCGATGGCAATGCCGGTCATTTTTTCATATTCATTTTTCAGATATTCCGCGATCTTCTCATCCCAGTTTCGTCCACCGATCCTCTCCATCTCGGAATCGATGACATCATAGAATTCCCTGGAGCCGGAATTGGCTCTGACCAGAGCGATATCGCATGTGCCTCCGCCAAGATCAAAGACAAGAATATGCTTTCCATCCTCAACATTGGTGCGGAAATAATGCAGGGCTGCCGCCACCGGTTCTTTCAGAACACCGGTGATCGGAATTTTCTCATCGCCCAAAGCGGAAGCGGCGCTTTTGAAAATGATATCCCGTTCCAGATAGCCGAATTTGGCGGGAACGGTAATCACCATTCCTTTGATTTCATCATCCATTCCGCTGTTGGCGGCGATTTCCTTTGCCTCAAGCAGAACCGCTTTGAAAATTTCGGAAACAATCTCTGAACAGCTGAATTCCTTTCCGTCTGCGGTAAAGGGTTTGTTTTCCTGCAATGCCATTTTGACATCGGTCTTCATATTGACGGAAAGACTGCCCTGGGCGATATCAATTGCCTCCTGACCGATGGCGATGCCGGTGTCCTGATCATAATAGAAGACACTCGGGGTGCCGTAGACGCCTTTTTCCTGAAGAATGAGCGGCTGGGAGAATTCCATCACCGCAGCCTGGGAATAGGCTGTTCCGAAGTCAACGCCGATATACATTTGATTGTTCCTCCTGAAGTTCAACCAGTTCTTTCTTCAATACGGACTTTCCGTAAACAAAGCCATGTCGCAGACTCTTCTTCACTTTTGCGCTGCGCGGATCAAAGTTTTTCGAACCGCTCACCTCGTGCTTTCTGCCGTCAAACGGCTCGCCCTGCGATGTGGCAAGATATTCAATTCCGAAGTCTGAGAGATTTTCCTCAATCAGATCCAGATATGCCTGATGATTCTGATAAACCCGCCTGAGATCAGGACTGTCCCCATCCATATTGGCTGCCGTACTGTCCGCCACATCCGCGATGAGGTTATAGAGTTCATCGTATTGATCAAAGATCTTCATAACCGTTTCATCATTGATTTTCTGATCAATCTGATTCAGATATGCGCCGGTTTCATTGAGCCGCCGGCGGATTTCCGAAAGAGCGGTATGGATCTCATTCTGCTGTGTTTCAAATGTTTCCAGATTCCGGGAAACATTCATCTGCTTTGCCTGCTCTGCCGCTTTCCTGATTTTCTGATCAGACACATTCTGCGCATTTTTCAGGATTTCAGTGGCTTCCTGTTCCGCTTTGGCAATGATTGCCCTGGCCTTTTCCTGCGCTTCTTTGATGATCTGCTGTGCCTGTTCTTCACTCACCTGTTTCTCATCCGGCTGTGTGATGTTCTGTTCATCCGTTTTCGGCTCTTCTGTCTGCGCGGCAGCGTCTTTCTGAGAATGATTGATACGCGCTTCATAATCAGGCAGATAGCTTTCAATCATGCGGACCAGATAATAAGCCCGCTCCGCATTGGCGCCTAGCGTGGTTCCGGAGGTGCCGAATGATTCATACCATACATCATAGATGACATTGTTGCGGATCTGTCCGTTTGAAACCAGTTGGGCCAGACAGCGGATCAATACCGCCGCATCCGCCGCCGACACACCGTCCACGGGATTTCTCAGATCCAGATCAAACCGCTGAAACCGGTAGACATGACCGATATAAAGATGTTCACGCCGTCCGAGCACATAAACGCACGCATTGAGCAATGGAGATGTTTTCTCCTCAATCAGCTCAAGCGCCATCTTTGTGATCAGTGCAGTCACGGCCTTTCTGCCGTCAAAGGATGAATCCTGTGATTTCACGGCCAGAATGCGCTGATATAAATCCAGTGAGTTCATTTTGGCTGTTTCTGTTTGCATATTATATTGCGCCTCCTGTTATGACTTCATTCACCATAAGCTGAAGTTTTCTGTACATCACCACAATAATGGTTCCCTCTTCAAGCACCGCCATACAGCCCGGCTCCACACGGGATTTATTGTGTTCTTTATCATAGACCGTCCAGGTGATCGGGGACGTGTTGAGCGCCCCGTAAAGATGCCTCTTCCTATTGACTTTAACAGTTAACAAATCCCCATGCAACATGGGATGGACATCTTTGATCTGCGGATTCTGATTATCCGCAATCAGCTGCATGCGCATCGGTTCAACGCTGCGGATCACCTCAAATTTCACGCATGGTTTTTCACTTTTCTTTTTTGCTGGGACTTTTGCGCCATGGAGTTTGCGGATCGGCCGGTGACAGTAAATACATTTTTTTCTTCCTGCATGCACGCCGAAATTATGCTTTCCGCAGCGGCATTGCACCAGCTGCGTGGCAATCGCATCTTCAAAGATCTTCTCCCAGTTTTTATCCGAAACACGCTGGTACGGATCATGAAGACCTTTCGTGAATGTGCGGATAAACGCCTGTTTCAATTCTTCCGGAAGATCATCCCATAACATGGTCTGATCATTGTATTCTTCCAGTCCGCGGATGGAGTTTTCATTGTGGTCCGGATCAAAGATGAACATTGCCTCTTCATTGAAGACCTTCTTCTGCACTTCATAATCATTCAGATTCGCTCCCGTGCGGGAATAATCCAGCACTTTTCTGCCGATCAGAGGCAATGCCCCCATCGTAAGCAGAAAGAAATAAAGAGACGCTTCTGAAAAATAATCGGAATAATAATCCGGCCTGCCGCTTTCATAAACCTCCGGAGCGATGAATCCATATGTGCCGATAACCGTTCTGGTTTCGGGAACGCTGATATTGTCCAGATCGATGATCCGGATCTCGCCGGTATCGGGATTCACAAACAGATTGCCTTTGTTCAGATCCTTGTAACATAAGCCGTATTTTCTGTGCAGCCTCGCATAGAAGGATGCCATATTGCGGCAGATCTTCAGGCTGATCATCCTGTCCGGCTGGGCCGATTTCATCATCTTTGAGAATTTCATCATGTTGTCAAGACTGACCAGTTCCATGATATAGCCGAAGCCGCCCGATGCCTTGAGATCAATGATTTCATAAGGTCTTGCCAGAATTTCAAACAGCTGAGGATCATCCGATGTCCCTCTTGCGATCAGACTTTCAATATTCGAGCGGATATTGCGGTGTTCCCAGCGGGTTTCGGATGAATCAGAATAATCAAACAGCTTGAAGGCAAACATTGCCCCGTCGCTTAAGCGCTTCGCACGGAAAACCCGGGCAACCCCGCCCTGCCCCAGTCTGCCCAGCAGCGCATATTCATTGCCGGCCTTGGAGCTTATGACTTTGTATGTTTTCTTTTTCCCGCCGGGCAGTGTTTTGATCACTTCCCGGTAATCGCCTTTGATCATAAGCTCTCCTTTCTCACAAAGTGATAGGCCAGACGGATATCATTTCTCGGCGCAAAGCTGAATGAGACCGCCTTGTCCAGAACAATCGATTCTCCCTGGCTGATGCATTCTCCATTTTCACAGATCCACTCTTTTCCGCTTTCATTGACCAGCTCACAATGAGTGCCGGCGGAATGAATAGTGCCGAAATGTGTATGATCCAGCCCGTCAATCCGCTCCACCTTCTGTTCCGTTTCATTGATGCCTTTGCGGAAGACCGGAATTTTTCTGTTTTCAAAAACGAGGAACCCGAAGATGTTGCGGAAATAAAGATTGACCCATGCATAGCGCTCACCCGGTTTTTCCTGTTCCATCCGTGAAACCGCCTGCGCACATAAATAAAGGCTGCCGCTTTCATCAAAACCGCAAAGAAATCCGGACGCGTCTGAAAGTTTCCATTTCTGCGCAGCCAGTTCATCGGCGAGCCGTTTCAGTTTTGCATAGCAGCTGCCGATCCGCATGAGATGTTTCAGATCATTCGTTCTGCCATTATGGAACGCGCCTGAAACATACATTTCTTCCAGGGAAGTAAACGGGATGGTTTCATACAGCGAATAATGACAATCATGAACCGTCTCTTCATGATACGGCCTGATCAAACTGGCGCTTTGTACATCGAAGTCATACATTGCGGATGAAGTGACCAGAATGGATTCTCTGCCGTCTTTTGCCACATGATATCTGCGCACATTTCTGCTCATGCGGCTGATGGCGTTTTTCTCAAAAGCATTCTGTACATATTCATGAACCGGATCAGCTGCGAGCGGCTTCATCATCACGGCCAGATTGACGGTGCAGTCATCAAAACTGCCGCCTTCATAAATATGATGGACCTTACCGTCTTCCGTCACATAATCAAACGGAAACGCCGGGCTGCCGGCGGAGACAAACCGCTCTGCCATCTGGCATGCATAACGGTGGAAACTCTGTCCCTCATTCAGAAAATCATAGATGCCGTCACTTGAAAGAAGAATCCCGTTGAAATACCTTCTCGGAAACAGGGCGGTCTGAAAGCCTTCCATCCAGCTGCGCACATCATGAAGGGAATCCGTCATGGAGCTGTTCTTTTTCATATACGGACGGAGTCTGTATGCATAATCGGAATTGAACAGAAGAATCTGACCGTCGCCGATATTCATGACATAGATGAAATGCTTCGTGATCACCGCGCACATCAAAGTGGAATTATACGGACGGGCTGCCTCATAAAGATCATCCGGCATAGCGCCGCTTTTTCCCTGAGCAACAGCGCTGACTCTGTCCATCCATTCCATGACGATCCGCTTTCTTGTGAACAGCTGGTTCAGCTTTTTGATGAAGATGGTTTCCGACTTTGCCTTTGTGCCGATTTCCGAGATGATATGGACCGCACTTTCGCAGGCAATCCGGGAACCTTCATCACTGTATTCACAGCTGCCAAGTCCATCCGCCGCCGTCATGATCAGACCGTATTTCATTTCCCGGTTCAGGGCATAATCCTGACAGGGCATTCCCTTTGCAATATGGCCTCTGCCCTTGCGGCGGGCAGTGAACAGATAAACGGAGGAATCGCATGCGCAGGTTTCACGGCTGTACTGTTCATACTGACCGGTATTTTCCTCTTCATTGATCATGATGGACGGCAGTATGATTTCGTTTCTGTTATCTTCCATGTTCCTGTTCATTGCATTCCTCCGTTTTTTTCAATGGTTCAGAGATCCTCCCAGATGCCGTCATCCTCATCGTCATCCGAATCGGAAATGTCATCCTCATATTCGATGACCTGTCCGGTTTCAGAGGAACTTGCGGAAATCGAATTGGAGATGGATGCCATGGTGATGTTCTTCAGGACATCTCTGAGATTTTCGACTGAGTCGACCTCGAAGATATTGGGCACATCCGCTTCCTGCAGTCCGTCGGAATGAACGATGGTTCTCTTTGAGGCAAAGGCGAGCAGTTCATCGCGGTTGGCCTCTTCGACGCCGATGGAGATGCGGATGGTGCGTTCTTCATCACGGTGGGTATGACCGTGGAGAACTTTGCTGAGATCCATACAGGACTTTACGGTTTCCTCGGGATAAGTGGAACGTCCGTCGGTGACCAGGATGAGAATCGGCATGTAATTGTTGCCGCCGCTGGCGTAAATCGACTTCAGGCATTCCATGGTCTTGTTTACCGCCATGTGTGTGCAGGTGATGGCATTGACGGCATCGATGTCACGGAATGTGTTCAGCGCTTCTTCCGGAGTAACACCGGATTCTTCATTGCCAAGCACCCATCTGACATCTTCGTCAAACTGGAGAATGCGGATCTCGACGTTGACTTCCTCAAGACCGTCCATATGGCTGATCATGTTCAGACAGTCCCGCACACCGAGATTGAGCTGACCGATGCGTGCCCCTCTCATGGAGCCGCTGGAATCGAGAATGAAAATGATATTGAGTTTTGCGTTATTGACGCCTGTTTTGAAAACTGACATGTTTTTCCTCCTTACACTTCAAGCATATCTGTTCACCCAGACTGCTTTTTTTTCATGTTTTGAAAACAGATCTGATCATGTGCCATACACAGGCTGATTCCAGACAAAGCTGATCACCCGTGTGCCCGGGGCATAATGGCAGCTTTGAAGCCTTGAAAACCATGCATAATCCTCCTCGCAAAGGCCGGATTCGATTTTCTGAATGATGTCATCCATTTCAAATCCTTTTGTCAGCCTGACCTGACTCATATGGCTGCCCCGGTAACATTCGTCTTTCATAAATGCGATCAGCTGGCGGGTTCCTGCGACCGTTTTGAGAGAAGATCCGTTATGTTTTGCCTGCGGAATCGGAAAGAGCGTGTCAAACGAATGATCTTTGCGGATGATCTGTCCGGAAACCCTGTAATAGGAACGTGAACAATACTTCTGCGCAATCAGATGATCAAAGGTCACATCCACATGATACAGATGCCCGTGATCACGGATCATATTCCATGCATGGGGACCGGAAGGCTGAAAAGGCACTGTGGCATTGCCGGTGATCACTGTGCATTGCAGATCAGCCAGCGTGCAGAGATATCTGTATGCCTTGGCAAAGCCTTCACAGACGCAATGATGATCAACCAGAGCGCCATAGACACAATGGGCTTCCCTGCTTCTTTCTTCTGTTTCTCCATATGTGCAATTGACAATCAGCCAGTCATGAAGGAAAAGAAACGGATCTTCCGGCTTCTTCTGTTTCATTTCATCCAGAATCGCAGCGGCAGCCAGATCCACATTCTTTTTTGCGTCCGTATATTGTTTTCCCTTGAGATGATAGACAGGTTTCAGAAGATATCTGTTTCCTCTTTGGCAGATGGCAATACTTCTGAAATCCACATGAAACAGCTGCGGCTGGTCCAGATTCACGGCGAAAAAGATCCGGTGCAGCTCTTCCTGCGAAAGCATTTCCGTGAATACTTCCTCTTCACATTTCTCCATGGCGCTTACCAGCTGTTCATAGACGGTCTGTTCCTTATGATTGAGCAAAGAGCGGTAATATCTGTATTTCAACATGAAGCGCTTTCCTCCCGTATACAGCGTAAAGCAGTGTCATACCACTCTTTTTTTTCGTCTTTTATTGCATGAAGGAAGACGCAGACAGAAAAAAGCCTTTGTGTCAGAAGACTTCTTCATTCACAAAGACTCTTTTTGTTATGCTGTCATCCAAGCGGATATTCATCCTCTTTCATCGGATTGGCCAGGCCGCTCACCAGCCAGTTATTCTTCGGGAAACCGGCCGCGTGAAGGCACCAGAGAACATGCTTCCTGACCGACCAGGCATCGAAATATTCCTGCGGCTCCACCGTATACCAGTTTTGATTATCAATATAAATCCGTTCATTGACCACGGTCTGCGAAATTGACTGATCATATTCATAGAACCATCTCGGATACCATTTTCTCAGCAGGGAGAGACAGCCTTCCCTGTCACTGCGGTCCGCCTGGCGTCTGGCTCCGATATTCTGGATGCCATGGTCAATATCGGCGCGGTTGGCAGTGTATTTCTCATTGAAACAGAATTCAGACGGGAAGAATTTCGCCATATCATTCAATATCAGAATCAGCACATATTCGGTATAGTCGTGTTTGCTCAAAGCCTTGTATCCGTAGCATTTCAGCAAGGCATTGATTCCCTTTTCCGGCATGCTCATCAATACGCCGGCAACGATCAGCTCCTTCCGTTTCGGATAGCTGCCGTGTTTGAGCTGAAGATCGGAAAGCTTCTTATTCCAGACAAGGGATTTATCCTGTTTATCCAGATCATAAATTCTCATCAGATATGCGTTGACGGAGTTGTCAGCGATCCATTCGAGAAGCAGCTTTGAGCCCTTCTCCATGTTCAGATCCATCATATCCGGTTTCTTTTTGTAATAGATCTGTCTGATCAGATCATCAGACACATCCTTCTTTTTCTTTGTGGTTGTCTTCTTTCTGTACCATAAGATTTTCGCCGGGTCAGCCGCGTGCAGAACGTCCATCTGATAGCCCAGAGAGAAATCGGTTGCGGCTTTGATCACCGGATCGGTTCCGTCCACGGCATGGATGAATACACGGTCGTATGGAGAAATGGCGGCGATCTCGCCAAGCTGTGCGGAATCGGACACAATCAATGTCTGTCCCGGCCCGCTGTTTGCGGATTCCTGTTTCTGATCCATTGCAAATGTGAGCGACTGGAATATTTCATGATATTGGAGAATGGAAAGATCCGTGGATCTTCTCAGATTGTTCTGATCATAATAATCCCTGACCGCCTGGATCTGGTCCTCAAAATGAAGCTCTTTCAGTTTCCAGAAATTCTCAACCAGATAGAGCCATCTCAGATCCTCGCTGTTTTCGAAGTCAGGCCTCTGCACTTTGTCTTCCTGATTGTAGAAACGGTCAAAGACAAGAACGCTCTGGATCAGGGTGAAATGGAACAGAATGCAGATCATGAAAAGCACTTCCGGCTCTTCGGGGACTCTCTTTTTCCATTCCAGCGTATTGTACTTTTCAAATCCCGTGATCTTCTTGATTTTCGCATTGGTCAGTTTGAACAATGATGTGTAATATTCAAAGAAATCCGGCCAGCTGACAAATTCATCCAGATCAAGGATATAGCTGCTCATTTGATTTCTCAGATTGTCCTGCAGATCATACAGCGTGATCATGCGGTTTTTTCCATAGACTTTTTTCCGGTTGCATTCGCTGTAATACATGGCTGCGCAGATGGCAATATAATCATCCAGATTGCGATAATCAGGCAATGGCATATCGGCATCATCAAAGTATTGATTGAGTTCCGGGCTGCAGTCGACAATCAGTTTGCCGTCTTTTGTGGTGAGCAGCTGGTATTCATAGCCAAGCACAAAGGCAAAGGCAAACATGAGATCACGCCGGTCACTGGGCAGCCATCTCAGTTTTTCAATTTCCGCCTCATTGAAACCCGTCACCGCGGCGATCAGCTGATTCTTACTGCCGTATTTTGAAAGGTTTTCCGGATCTTTGATTCCCAGAAGACCTGCCAGGCGCGTATTGAAATACGGACTGTTCAGCCTTTTCTCCACGGAATCATGCCAGTCAATGTATTTTTCGTCTCTGATTTTTTCCGCCCTGTCACTCCAGCCGGTGACAAGCGATATATATTTCTGTTTTCCTGCTATATTATTCATATACTTACCTGCCATTTTCATGATAGCAGACAGATCCGACATCTCCAAAAAAAAGGGGTTATTGTGAAGCAGATAAATTGAAAACGGATCAGAAACAATGTTTTTGATCACGGAGAACATACTATGAACACACAGATACAGGATTCAGACGCGCTCGAGATGCATCTGTTCATCTCAGCCGCAAGTGATATATCCGGACGGGCCAGCAATCTGGATGCCTATGGATTTTCAGATGGATGCGAAACCATCTGTTCAGAAGGACAGAACCATATATCGCATCAGAAAGAATACGAAGGAATCAATGAATTCATGAGCGTGATCGCCGACGGGGTATCCGGCGCCGAACACACTGAAAGACCGCAGGATGATGCGGCTGTATCCATTGTCAGAAGAATACTGGACGATCTGTTTGATGAGTATTCCCTGGACCAGTCCATGGATGCCATTGCGGATGAAATCAATGAAACGATGATCCATATATCCAACCAGTGGAACAGACAGCTCGCAGCTGCTCTCAGTGTTATCGGAATCTATCCGGATGAAGTCAGGATATTGAATATGGGCGATGCGGCGGTATTACGCTTTCATCATGGAAAAGCGCATATCATCACGCCTCTTTCCAATACGTCACGGCTGAGTGAATATGCCGGCAACACATCCCATTCCGGCCATCAGATGGCAGATATCTACCGCTTCAGACCCGAGAAAGATGATCTTTATGTGCTTGCCACGGACGGATTGATCCATGCCTTTACAGATGTGAACGGATTTTTGCGTACAGATGATATACTGAATATACTGGAAACTAATCAATACGATGCGCAGACACTTGTCAATGCCGCTTTGAAAACAAGCCGTGACAATATCAGCGCATGTGTGATCCGGATCAGAGAACTCAGTTAAGTAAATCAATATGGCCGCAAACAAGATACCGAAAACCGAAGAGCTCAGACTGAACAGTCTGCCGAGAATCACACCGGCACTGGTTGAGAATCTGCTCAATGAACACATTGCCGGACTGGATTGCTATCACGGCCGGTTTCGCTGCGGAAAAAGACTGGGCGACGGAGGAAGCGGAATTGTATACAGGCTTCATTACACCGTTGACAATGATCAGACAAGCGAGAAGGACGAAGAGCTGATGGATCTTTCCCTTGTCGTGAAGTCGGTCAACCCGATCTCCGCTTATCTGGCATCGCTCAATAAAAATAAAAATCCCGATAATATTCATATGACCGATACCGTGAAAACCCTTCTGGAAGCACCTTCATTCATGCCTTCCTTAAGAGGAAGCAGACGGGTGCTTGAAGTGGTGGCCCAGTGTCATCAGAACCGGTTTTACGAACATCATTTCCTGCATTATTATCCTGACCTTTCCTTTTCCATTGACTCTGTGATCCCCTGTGCCTCACTTGTGGTTATGGATGAGGTTGCCGGAACATTGAAGAATGTCAGCCTTCCTGAAGATCTTCCTTCAATCATCCGCATGATCGTCAAGCTGGGAAAGGAAATCGGCGCAGCCCTGCAGGTATCGGAATATTCGGACGACGGAACCGGTTTTATCCATCGAGACATCAAGCCTCCCAACATCGGCATCACATTGAATTTCAAATGTCCGGATGTTTATGAATTCGTGCTGATTGATATTGAAAGCGGCATTCCCGAAAGCAGTATCACGGACAGCACCCGCACCATCATCGTCAATGAATTCGCGATCGCCCCGGAAATGACCGGAGACTTTGACAAGGATGAGATTGATTATGCGCGTGTGGACATGTTTAATCTGGGCTGCCTGATGAAATATGTTGCCAACGGCCAGTTTGACTTTCTGCCTGAAGGCCTCAAGCGCATCATCCGCAAGGCTTCCAACAAAGAACCCAGCCACCGTTATGACAACGGCGAAGAACTGATCGAAGATCTTCAGCAATTTGAAGAATCCTATGGCTCGGAAGAAGGCACGGGTTCCGTCAATATCAGCCGTTTCATGGAGGAACAGAAGGAACAGCTGGCCGAAGAAAAACGCCAGCATATGATCATCCGCAATGAATTGAATGAAAAGCTGAAAAAACAGCGCAAGGATATCAAGGAATACAAGCTGGAGATCCAGAAATGGAAGGAAGACTACGACCGCCAGATTGAGCAGGAGGAAATGCTGAACAAAGCGTTCGAAGATTATAAAACCGAATCCGGCAATCAGATCAGAGAACTCACCGATGAGATTGAACGACTGAAAAAGGCGCTTCATCGGACAAAGGGAGAGGATATGCCTGAATCCACACTGGTGCGCAAAGTCATCATGATGGAAAACGGTGTTTCTTCCGGTACAGTCAAATACCAATATGATGCAAACGGACGCATGATCAAGGAACAATATCCGGATGCGGATGACCGTCTTGAATACATTTATACCTATTCCGATGAAGGCAGCGCCAAAGACACATTCCGCCGCGGCATTCTGACTGAAACCGAAAAGCGTGACAGCAGCGGGGCACTTCTGAGCCTGGTCCGCTACCAGAACGGACTGCCTTCGCAATTCTCGGATTATCGTTATACATACAACCGCAGACACCGGATTGCCGGCGTCTACATCAATGATGTGCTGCGTGAGAAACATAAATATGACTGGAAAGGCTCACAGATTTCAGAACACAGGATTGAAACCATCCTGGGCAATGATGATTTTTCCTACCGGATCGAAATCTTCAATGAAAACGGATCTCTGGATTCATTGATCACCTATAATGACTTTCATGATCAGGAGGACACCGGCTACACCAAGACCTCATATACGTATAATGAGAACGGACTGGAAATCCAGGCTGTATGTGAAGATGGAAATCATCACGTGCTCTGGGAACGGACCAGATATTATGACAGCTTCAACAGACTGATCACGGAAACAACAACAGACCAGAAAACCAAACATCTGATGACCAGAGAATTCATTTATTGATCTCTGGTTTTTTGTCAGTGCTTTGGTAAACAAAAGAAAAAACCGGCAGACGCCGGTTTGGATCAGTGATGATATTGACTCAGACAGCCGCGTATACACCGGTTTCTTTCGTCATGGACAGGCGGCAGGCACGCAGGATATCATTTCTGGCGCTTTTGGTCAGAGCACCTGCACATGAACAGGTATCATCGATATCAATCATCCTGCCATGAACGACATCCACATATCTCAGCATGCCGTTGAAATTCACCGGCACACCTTTGCGGTTCATATTCATCGGAAAGACAAGCGCATGGTTTTCTTCAAGACTGCAGATATAGTAATGTTCTTCGCCTTTGAAGATCACCGAATTCGCCTGGATTTTAAGGCTGCTGTTAAAGCGCGGATGGGTTTTCGACGATTTTGCGCACATGTTGAGAATCGCATTGATCCGCATCTGATCGGAAGCAGAAAGATGATCCAGATAATTGCTCAGATGGGTTTTCGGAATGAAATACGACTTGTTCAGAAGAATGCGTGTGCCTTCTTTCAGATTTGAATTTTCGCTTGCCGGCTCGAAGGTCAATTCTTTCTCATTGCCGTTCCATCTGAGTGCGCAGCCATAGGCAAACACGCCGTCTTCCGTTTTCTTCACAATCAGATAAGGTCTTCTTCTGCTGTTGGGCTTCATGGCAGCGAGCTTTTCGGACTCAACAGGGACGACGGCAAAGAGGATATTGCCTTCACAGGTATCTTCAAACAATGCGTCTGTATCGACATTTCTCATGTACGGAATCAAGCGATAAAGTTCCTCCATGGATTCTTTCTTTTCCGGTTTGACCGGTTCGATTTTATTTGTGTCCTGCACCTGAACAGGCACTTCTTCGGTCTGCTGAAGTTCCGTCTCATGACGGGTCAATATGGATGAGATTGCGGACTGCGTTTTTGTCATGCATGAAGCAAACAGATTTTTCAGATTCATGATTGTTCTCCTTTACTGACTTTATTATGACCTTTTTGCCAAAAGGCTTTTTTTTCACGTAGAAGCTTCTTGCAAACATGAAAAGAAGATGGCAGTCTTTACTGACATCTTCTGCCGGTCATTGAGTTTTTCCAATCACTTCACTCTTCTTCCGAGAAGATGAAACAGATCTTCGGTTCCATGGAAGAATCTTTGCGGCTGAACTCCAATATGCGGGGAATCTCATCCAGCTCTGTCAGCCTGTATCTGCAATCCTCCCGGATCCACTCATCCGCTTCATAAAACACAATCAGATCGAGCTGATCCACAACCGCATCATTCTCATTTTTCACACTCAGGTATTTAAAATCCTCTCCCCATTGGACGGAAACATTCCCGAGCGAATAATCCACGCTGCTTTCATGCGCCTCGACCGTATAGGCCCAGTCCTTCACAATGCCATCGACAATCGCTTCCGCGATCACGCTCATGCCCGGCCCGACACCGCAGATCCGAGCACGTTCACGATTAGTGATATTCGATTGCGGAATACTGCTCCGTTCATAATAAAAATGAAACTGCACATCGAAATCGAGTGTCTGATCTTCGGAAGTATTTGTGATCACCAGCATTTTCTGGTTGTTGACTTCACGATACTCCCCTTCATTCAGGCTGCGTATATTTTTCGCTTCCACGAAAAACTGATCGGATTTTGCCGCTTCTGCGTCCGCTGTTTCCTGCGTCAGAGAATCCGCCGGCTTTGCATTTCCTTCATTTTGAAACTGATCGACGACAAAGCCCGCAAAAGAACCGATCACAACCACGCACATCAGCAATATCATCATTGTGTCATTAAAAGAGCCTTTTCTTCTGCGGGCAACTCTGTTGGATCGTGCCGGCTTTTTCACGGCAGTTTTTTTCACAGGCGCTTCCTCTTTTTGCGGCGCTGCCTCATAGCTCATTGTAATGAAATAAATCAATTCATTGTCGGTAAGATTCGGATTTGCGTCAATATGTCTGATCAGTTTTTTCGTACACTCGCTCTCAGGAAAGTAATAAGAGGCGCAGCGGCATACATCAATGGCGCTCAGATGAATCAATGGCGATGATTCATGACGGTAATGTCCATCATCGCTCATGATGAAGAAAAGCGGAACCGGACTGTATCTGATTCCATCCGCATTCAGGATGATATTGGCCATTGAAATGGGCGTTTTGACGCTCAGCACGGAATCGGCAGCCTTCACGCAGCGGATCAAAGCGCGCAGCTGCTGACCGATTTTTTCCTCGCTCAGGCTGACTTCTTTCTGCGGAATATCGGTGCGGATCAAGACATAATAGCTTCCACGGACTTCCGATGCACGAAAAGCCAGATCATAATCAATCAGCCCGTCGCCGGCCTGTTCTCTCAATGTTATCAGCTCATTGTAATATTGCTGAGCAACCTGTCTGACTGCCTGGCGTTTGCGCTCCTCAGAGAATTCAGGATTTGATAAACCGCTGAACTGTGCCGAGTACACATTGAATTCACGCGCAATCATCAGCGCGGTCTGTGTTTCTGAAAGATCAGAAACATAAAACGTCTGCGTATCCGCATCTTCGTATAAATCCGCTTTTCTGACGGTATGCCATTCAGGAAACGGGCTTTCAATCAATTCATTTGTCTGAATGAGTTTTTCCATCGGATTCCTCCTCTCTTTAATGATCTGTAACGGCTTATTCACTGCATCATTCATTGCATATTTTCTGTTCTCATCCGTTCCTGCCTGAAAAAAAAGCTTGATACACATAACATTATAATGGCTGTGTAAAGGAGGCTTTATGAAGAAAGACAGCAGAGATATCATGGACTGCTCAGATGAGCAGACACATGAAACAGATCAGAATCCTGAAAAAACATACGAGCTCGACACAGGAAATACGATGTGGTTCTGGAGTCAGGAAAGACACAGGCTGAGCGAATCGGTCATATCGCAGATCCGGGATCCGTTTGGGCAGATGGATCTGAGCGCTGAAAATGATGATCATGAATGATGAGCGGGATCCTCTGCCTTATTGTCAGAGGATTCCGTTCTTTTTCATCTCATTCAATCCGGATGATTGCATCATACAGCAGATGAAATCTTTGATCCATAAATTCCATGTTTTTATGATAATGCCCGAAAAACCATTGCCGGAATGTCAGCCGTTCCTGAACCGTCTGCAGAAATTCATTGACACGGCTGCTTCGCTGATCAGCGCCGATCATCTCAAGCAGTCCCGACGGGCAGTCATGCGTGAATACAAAGTCCACGTTCCATCCGCATTCCTCCAGAGCTTTTTCGGCAAGCTGTTCCGTCAATGAATCGGGAATCTCCTGTTCCCACCAGCTCAATCCTTTCACCCGGAACGATTTTCCGGCTCTTTTCTTTTCTTCAAATGCCCGTTTGTACTGCGCTTTGTTTGGATAATCGGAAAGTTTCAATATGCCGCCTTCTGTATCATGGCTTTCAGCACCTCCGTATACAAAACATGTATAACCGTTCAGCCGGAAAACGCCCGTTTCCAGCATGCATACAGACGGACGGATCATTCGCACATTGCCGCCATAACGCTTCTGACGCGGATAGCCTTGGCGAAAACGCTGTTTTGTCTCAGAAGGCATGTTTTCATAATACCAGCTGTTCAAAAGCTCCTGATCTTTGATTCCGCAAAGCCGGTCATAGTTTTCATGGTTTCCAGGCACAAACAATGTGGTGAACGGCTTGTTTTCGAGCCAGTCAAGATCGTATTTCTCAGCCCTTGATTCATCGATACTGCGGCGGTTTGTATCCCAGATTCCGCCGAAATCACCGCATATGATCACACAGTCATCCTTGGTGAGATTCTTCTGATCAGAAAAATTCGCGGTATTGAAGCGGGTGAGATATCCGTCAGGTGAACCATAGTCCAGACATAATGCGCCATGGGTATCACCGGTGATAAATAGTGCCATATCAGTCACCTCCCGTTTTTTTAGCCACGTCTGAGGATCCGCCATGATTCAATTCTGAAATTCTGATCAGACTGTGCTCCATACGCATAATCGCGCGAAGTCTGGCCGGATCCATCTTTGAAACTGCAGATGCTTCATGTGCTGCAAAGATATCACGGATTTCATCTTCTGACATCCCCTGTTCAAGCAGACCTTCAAACGGCCTGCCATCAAACAGGGGCTCTTCGAAAAACCATCCTGAGCTGCGCAGAAATGCAAGTGTCTTCTGATCATTTCCGTCAGACAGATCAGAAATGATGGTCCATGCCCTGCTCACATTGAACATCGTGAGAAATCTGAAATCATGCGGATCAAGACGATTGAAATCATCATCCGTAAAACCTTTCATTCTGAGAAAACGGATGCCTTCCTCAAGCCCCTCAAGACAGCGCAGATCATCATGAAGACCGGCATTGACGATGCGCTCCGATGCGTGCACCGGAATCAGTCCAGAGATGGTGAAACTCTGGTAAAACCAGATGATCGGAAGATAAGATGTCTTTTTGTCCGCTCTGCGGATGAGCTCTTTTCTTTCTTCCTGATCCAGAAGGGTACAGGCCGCATCCATCACCTGACGCAGATCATTGCGGGGTGTTTCCATGCATACATTCAATCCGCCATGGGAACAGCCGAAGCCGTTTTTATCCGCCAGCAGGATTCTGCTTTCGCGATAATCGGGAAGATCTTCCTGACGCAGCGGGAAAAAGGGCGGACCGAGGAACAGTCTGGCAAGACTGTTTGCCATGTTCGGCGTGAAGAGATGTTCATTCTCGATCATATATCTGATAAACTCCGCCCGCAGACCGGACATATTATCGTGTACAAACGCAAAGACAGTCCTTAGCTGTTCTGCGGACCAGGCCCCGCCGAAATCTTCGCCGGATGCATAGACCGGTGTAAACGGGTGTGTGCATCTGTTTCTGATCAGTCTTTTCAATCTGTCATCCAAAGCACAGAAGGCGGCGATCTCATTGAATGTATGACGTCTCATAAGCGGCAGGTCTTCTTCCTCAAGCGGTCCGCATCTTTCACCGTTTTCTTTTTCAAAATATACTTTGCCATTGTCCTTTTCCATATGGCACAGAAACACCGGCACATCGTCATGATTATCTGAAAGGAAGTTCTTCATATTCGTCATCAAATTCCTCCTCTTCCATCGTTTTCTGCACAAGATAAAGCGCATATGCATTCGAAATCCTTCTTCTCAGACTGCTTTCGAGTCCGTCGATCTCTTCCCTGCATACCAGTCCCTGAACCGCTTTGTCACTGATCAGTTCCGAGAACAGAAGAGGCTCTTCCATCAGCAGCTTCAAAACCTGTTTCTCATCCATGCCGAAGGTCCGGATCATATCATTCTTTCTTCTGATGCATGTCGTATCATGATTCATCGCTTTCAGAAGCCATCTTTCCTTGCTTTCTTCGCCGGCCCGAAGCGGTTCAAACAGGCGGAGGGAACGGTTGATAAACAGATCATCCAGCATCTCATCGAGCAGTTTCATTCCGCCCTGCGCTCCGATCAGAAAACGCAGATGGTTCTTCGTAAAGCAGAAGCCGCCGTAAAGATAACCGCTCAGATGAAGCACTGATGCATAAACGCATCCGGAAGCCGAAAGCTTTGCGAGACTTTCTTCAAGATCGTAAACCGCATCCTCACTTCCTTCTCTGACAAACAGGCGCATGGCTTGTGTGCTGTCCGGCAGATATGTTTTCAGGAAATGGTGCAGATACGGAAGAAGAAGCTGATCTGACTGGGAAAGCGAAATACTGTAATCAAAATGATTCAGCACTTTCAGACCGGTGACATAGAATTTCAGCCAGTATTCAGCGACTTCCGTCTCATCCATTTCACGCTGCCTGAGCATTTCAACCAGTCCGGTTTCATTGCCGCTGATGATGATTTTCCAGAAACATTCAATCGCTTCATACATCGGTTTTTCACTGCTCAGATGGTTATACATCTCAGAGCACATGAGAAAAGGATCAATCGTATCCCTGTAATCATTGAGGAAGTTTTCCGCTTCATTGATTCCGTCTTCTTTTTCGATATATTCCATTGTTTTTTACCATCCTTTCGCCATACATGCCGCATCCAGAGAAATCAATGCCATCCCCGCCTTTTTCACATTCTGAGTCATCACGCAGACATGCATGATCAGCTTTGCCTCACAGCCGCTGATTTCATACTGAACGCTATGTTCCTGTACATCGGGAATATAGATTGCATTCAATCTGTCCCGGATATTGCCAAGGCCATCCATAACAGCTTCCCTTGCACCGGAATCCATCTCAAAGCACAGACAATGTCTGATCATCACCCTTTCCGGATTCTCTCCGGAATCAATATGAAAGAATGTGAACTTCATGGACGGATGGAAGAAATAATCCGCATCCGTTTCAAAAAGCGCACATGGGGAAAGATCGATGTCAAAGCTCTGATTGAACAGTCCTTTCTCCTGAGCCGTTTCCAGTTTCCGGATATATTCATTGTAAGGATGCACATCCGCAGCTGTTTTCGATGTCTGTTGGGTTGTAATGATGTAAACTGCCATGGCTTCAATCCCTTTCTGACATCTGTATTGTCTCATCGCATGAGGAAAGCTTTTTTTTCGGGTAACAGAAAAAAGCCCCTGCGCGGATGCGTTCAGGGCTTCCTGTAATTGTATTCAATGTGCAAAATGATGCCGGACGATTTCATGCACCGCTTCGATATAGTTGATTTCCGAAGCATCGTCCCTGGCGTTTTCCATCTTTGTGATATATGAAATCTGACCGCTGATCAGCCATGATGACAGATGCAGAACCGGATCATATCCGCTGCGGCCTGTTTTCTGTGCCAATGATGTCAGCTTCGCTGCTATGGATCCATCCTCATCAGACAGATGATGATCCATGAGATATTCATTCAGCAATTGTTCCAGGATTGATTTACGCTGAATGGATGTGATTATGCTGCGCGCTTCGCGGCTGCGGGTGATGTATCGTTCATCTCCCTGCGTAATGTATGCGGCAATCATCAGCACCGGATCCTTTCCGGTTTCTTTGACAGCCTCATATACCTTTTCCAGAATTTCCGAAATATTTTCCATATTGTTACTGCTCCACTCTTGTCAAAAGTTCAAGATCCTCGACACAATAGCCGTTTTCCAGACCTTCCAGAAGCCAGTTGCTCTGATCGGTCTGCGCCATTCCGGCACAAAGCAGGCAAAGCCTGACATGAAGCCGCATCGACCATCTCAATAAGCTTTCAGGCCAGATCAGAGACGGAATGATTTCATCGTCAAGATCTTCGGGGATATCGGCGATCAGTGCATAGGCATCCGGATTGGCGCGGTCATTTCCGATCAGTTCAAACCAGTCCGGATACAGGGTGATGAGCACACGCTTTGCACCGTCCCTGATTTCCCGGCGGGCGCTTTTGATATTGTTTCCGATGATTTTTTTCTGATCAAATTCTTCCGCAGCGCCGTCTGTGCGGCTGCTTTCATACAGGAATGCCGACGGAAAAAGCTTTTCCGCATCTTCGAGAATTCTGATCAAGAGACATTCGGTATAATCACGGTTGTTCAGTTTCTCATATCCGAATGCCTTGAGCAGCTCATCAATCGCCCGCACCGGCATCGAGAGAATCACTCCTGCAATGATCGCAAGTGTTCCGCCGCCGAGCAACACAAGGCACAGAATCCAGATGACAAGCAGCGCAAGCAGGATCAACGGCAGGCAGAAGGATGTAAAGGTTCTGTCCTTGACCTTCACGTAGCGCTGGATCTCCTTAATATTGAAGTTTTCATAGTGGCGGGCAATGAAATTGTCCGGACGAGCCCATTTGCAGAACTGCTTGACATTGTCAAATTTGACGGTATACTCCTGCTTCGTATAGGTGATACGATAATACACATTGATTGAGCCGTCCTTGTTGCTGTGTGCATCCATGATATGGACAATCGTACCCGGTTCCACCTGATTGTTCAGTTTTTTCGTCACCAGAAACTTTCGGTCAATGGCCTCATCAATATCATTGAGCATGTAGGTCATACAAAGCACTCCTTCTCTTTATAACATATCATAAATGAAAACCGTATCCCGTTCGATTTTCATTATACACCTAGTATATCGTATATTATATCACATAATTTCAAAAAAAGCAAGGGGTAAAAATCACTTTTTCTGCTGAAAAGTAATCTGTTCAGAAAATGTTTACAATTTGAGTGCTGCTTCTTGCTTTTTCTTTGATCGGAATCACGGCTCAGATGTATCATACAAAAAGTTAGAATCTTTTATGATCGCATTGGAATTTTTTAAGGGCGGATCCGGCTGCACCTTCAAATTTTCATTTTTTTCCTCACTTTTTGCGAAAAAGCGGTTGACACTGACCGATAATTGTGGTATAATCATAAAATAGAATACAATACAGACAACTTTTTCGACGATTTACTGTAACACTGAATCTTTCCAAATTAGCCGAAGGGTGGTTAAAATTGTGAATTACGATGCGATTATTCAACGCGCTCAGGAGATCGCAATGCAGCGCATGAAAAGCGGTGAACCGATTGGCCCTGATGATACTGTCTGTGTTCTTAGTTCCGCCTCAGGGCGGTTATTTACAGGTCTGAATCATCTGGAAACGCAGGCCGGTATCTCGCATAATGTGCATGCTGAGGTTGAGGCAATCCGGAATATGCAGGTCATGGGAGAAAGCGTCATACAGGCGCTGCTGC
>CACWLH010000001.1 GCA_902761625.1 uncultured Erysipelotrichaceae bacterium | reverse complement strand
TCTGTGAATCAGAAAGCTAAATCATCTTACAAATACAAGAAAAAAGGAGCTGTTTAACTTCCAGTATTTACTGGAGGTTTTTTAACAGCCCCTTTTTTTTATTGTTTCCAGGGATTGGACGGGGACGGATCGGTCGGATCCCATCCGCGGTATTCACTTTCCGGATCAATCCAGATTGATTCCGGTCTGCCAAGCGGTCCATAGCTGTCATAGTCATCATAGAATTCCACAACCGTTGTCTCAGGACAATTATCATAAATCCACTTCGCATCCCGCACGCACAGTCTGACACAGCCCATTGAAGCGGATGTGCCCAGCTGATTGTATTCCTCATATTCCAGATCACCCTCATCCTGGGTGAAATACGGAACAGAATGGAAGAGGATATCACCGACGATATCTGTCGCATACTGTCCATAGCACGGGCCGTACAGAAGTCTCCATCTCGACTTGCCGAAGGTGGCATAGGTGCCCAGCGGTGTGGCCGGTCCTGTTGAACATATGAATGCGGTATACGGCTCATATTCCCCGTCATCATTCAATGCATATACAGTGACCGTGTTCATGGCGCGGTTGACACGGATATAGTACGGATTGCCGCCGCCGTCTTCTGCGGGTATATTGACATCCTGCTTTGACAGCACATTCAGTGTGAATTCACTTTCAGCCTGATTGCCGTTGATGTCCGCCGCCTTGACAGTCAGTGTATATTCACCGGGTGTATCCGGATCATACTCTCCTTCCAGATGCCATGCGCCGGTATCAGCTGCCGCATCATACGGCAATTCGCCATCCACCGGATCTCTGACTGAAATGACATTGTCGGCAGGATTGAAACTGTCCCCCTCAATGATGACACAGTTCTGCTGTGAGAGCCCGATCTCAGGCGCCATGGTATCCGCCACGGTAATTCTGTAAATGAATTCCCTTTCCACCGTTTGATTGAACACATCCCGGTCAGTAAGTCTGAATTTCACATCATATTCGCCTGGTTTCATCGGATCCGCATCGCTTTCATAAGAGATTTCACCGGTATGATTCAGAATCATCTGATTCAGATCGCAGTCGCTGCCGTATTCCCATATCATCATGGACGGGTCAACTTCCAGTTTCAGCGCCGCATAAGCTTCCCGATAGGCGGCCCGCTCCATCTCTTTCTGTTCCCGCGCATCCATGTACATTTTTGCTCCGCAAAGAATCACGGCTGCCGCCGTAATCAATAAAACCATGACCCAATTCTTTTTCATACAGAATGTATATACGCCTGTTTTCCGGTTTGGTCAATGAAAGCCGGCACAATCATATCTTTACCGGCAAGCGCCATATCAGATCAAGCCGCAGCAACAGCGTCAACGTATTTCTGAAAGAGCTCAATTCCTTCCTTGAAAACAACGGTCTCTGATATGCGGCCATCACAAAAAAGGCAAAGCCTTCGGACCGGCATCATTGCCTGCCTGAGTGCTGCTGCCTCTTTTGTTTTTATCTGAAATAATCCACAGCGCCGCGGAAGATATATTCCTGGGTCGAAAGATCAGGGATGTTTGCGTAGAGGTTTTCACCTGAACGCTCGGAATGTCCCATCTTGCCAAGAATTCTTCCGTCCGGTGAAAGGATGCCTTCCACCGCATTGTAGGAGTTGTTGGGGTTGAAGTGAATGTCGCTGGTCGGATTGCCTTCGAAATCCACATACTGGGTGGCAATCTGGCCGTTTGCGATCAGCTGCTTCATGACTTCATCATTCGCCACGAATCTGCCTTCGCCATGGGAGATGGCAACCGTGTCGATCTCACCGGTTTTCGCATATCTCAGCCACGGTGATTTCACGGAGGCGATTCTGGTTCTGACCAGCATCGACTGGTGTCTGCCGATCGTGTTGAACGTCAGGGTCGGGCAGTTCTCATCGGTGTCGATGATCTTTCCGTACGGCACAAGACCGAGCTTGATCAGAGCCTGGAAACCGTTGCAGATGCCGAGCATGAGACCTTCTCTTTCATCGAGAAGCTCTGTGACAGCTGCCTTGACCTTCGGATTGCGGAAGAAGGCTGTGATGAATTTGCCGGAGCCATCCGGTTCATCGCCGCCGGAGAATCCGCCCGGAACCGCGATGATCTGGCTGCGGGCAATCGCCTCTGCGAAACCTTCCGCGCTTTCCTCGATGTCTTTTCCGGTGAGGTTGCGGATCACGAAGATCTCCGCCTCTGCACCGGCTCTTTCAAAGGAGCGGGCTGTGTCATATTCACAGTTGGTGCCCGGGAAGACCGGAATCAGCACATGCGGCTTTTCACATGTGTAGGACGCATGCATGATGCCGCGCTCTGTGCAGTCGCTGTTGAGGATCTCTGTGCCGCTTTCCACATGGGTATACGGGAAGACAGGCTGCAGCTTGTCCTCATAAATCTTCTGGATCTTTTCAAGATCAACGCATTCCGCATCAGTTTTGAGCACATATTCATCGATGGTGGTGCCGATCAGGCATGCATCATCGATTTCTTCTGCTGTTTCAAACAGGAAGGCGCCATAGCACTTCTCAAACAGATTTTCCGTGCTGTTCAGCTGCACACCGATGCGGTTGCCAAGTGCGCACTTGAGCAGGCCTTCGGCAATGCCGCCTCTTTCCAGTGTCCATACAGAGAGGACCTTTCCTTCTCTGATCAGTTCCTCCATACGGGCAAAGACGCTTCTGACGCTTGCGAAGTCAGGCAGCTTCTTTTCATCATACTTCGGAGCCAGAACATAGAGATTGTGTCCGGCGCCCTTGAATTCAGGGCTGAGAACCTTGTCTGCATCGGCGGTGGAAACCGCAAATGAGATCAGGGTCGGAGGCACATCGATATGCTCGAAGGTTCCGCTCATGGAATCCTTTCCGCCGATCGCGGCGATTCCGAGTTCAACCTGTGCCTTGAGTGCGCCGAGCAGTGCGGCAAACGGTTTGCCCCATCTTGCCGGCTCATGGTTGACTCTTCCGAAATACTCCTGGAAGGAAAGCCATGTATGGTCCAGATTTCCGCCTGCGGCGATGACGCTTGCCGCGGACATGATGACCGCAGCCATGGCGCCATGGTAAGGAGAAGCGCTGGAGAGATACGGGTCAAAGCCCCAGCCCATCAATGAGGCGGTATTTGTCTCCCTGCCGAGAACCGGAATTCTGGCTGCCATTGCCTGGGTCGGAGTCAGCTGATACTTTCCGCCGAACGGCATCAGGATGGTGCCTGCGCCGATGGTGGAGTCAAAGCGTTCGGAAAGACCCTTCTGTGAGCAGATGTTGAGATCGCCTGCCAGCGCCGCCATCTTTTCATTCAGGGATGCGCCGCAGTCTTTCGCTTCTTCCGCACAAAGTGCGCCGACTTCGATATCGGTATAACGGCTGGCGCCGTTGGAATTGAGGAATTCACGGGAGATGTTGACGATTTCATGGCCTTCAAGGGTCATGATCATTCGCGGATTCTCACTGACAACCGCGACCACCGTTGATTCAAGGTTTTCGCTGTCGGCCAGTTCAATGAATCTCTTCACATCCTTTTCGTGCACAACGACCGCCATGCGCTCCTGTGATTCAGAGATCGCCAGTTCAGTGCCGTTGAGGCCTTCGTATTTCTTCGGAACCTTGTCCAGATTGATCATCAGACCGTCCGCGAGTTCGCCGATCGCCACGGACACGCCGCCGGCACCGAAGTCATTGCAGCGGATGATGAGACGGGTGGCTTCCGGATTGCGGAAGAGTCTCTGCAGTTTTCTTTCTTCCGGAGCGTTTCCCTTCTGCACTTCCGCACCGCAGCTTTCCAGTGATTCAACGCTGTGCGCCTTGGAACTGCCGGTTGCGCCACCGCATCCGTCACGGCCGGTTCTGCCGCCTAACAGGATGACAATATCGCCGGGCTGCGGTACTTCACGGATGACATTTTCAGCCGGGGCAGCCGCGATGACAGCGCCGACCTCCATACGCTTGGCCACATAGCCGGGATGGTAAAGCTCACGCACAAGTCCGGTCGCCAGACCGATCTGGTTGCCGTAGGAACTGTAGCCGTTGGCTGCGGTTGTGACGATTCTGCGCTGGGGCAGTTTACCCTTGAGGGTATCCTCAAGCGGGGTCAGCGGATCCGCCGCACCGGTGATGCGCATTGCCTGATAGACATAGCTGCGGCCGGAAAGCGGGTCGCGGATGGCGCCGCCAAGACATGTCGCCGCACCGCCGAACGGTTCGATTTCGGTCGGGTGGTTGTGTGTCTCGTTTTTGAACATGAGCAGCCAGTCCTGCTTTTCGCCTTCGACATCGACGGTGATCTTCACCGAGCATGCGTTGATCTCCTCGGATTCATCGAGATCTTTGAGCTGACCGCGCTTTTTGAGAATCTTTGCGCCGATCGTGCCAAGATCCATCAGGGTCAGCGGCTTCGCCTTGCGGCCTGCATAGATTTCCTCTCTGAGTTTCAGATATTCCTCATATGTCTCACGCACAAAGTCGGGTTCGATCTCAATGTTGTTGATAATGGTATTGAATGTCGTGTGACGGCAATGGTCGGACCAGTAGGTATCGATGACTCTGATTTCCGTAATGGTCGGATCACGTTTTTCCTCATCTTTGAAGTATTTCTGCAGGAAGCAGATATCCGCCAGGTCCATGGCCAGACCGTATTGAGAAAGGAAGCTGCTCAGCTCTGTTTCACTGAGCGCGGTAAAGCCTTCGAGCACTTCGGGCAGATCCGGCTTGGGATATTTCTGCAGAATGGTTTGAGGTTTGGCCAGGGAAGCTTCTCTGGATTCAACCGGGTTGATCAGTGTTTCGCGGATCTTCGCCTTGTCAGCCTCATCGAGTTTTCCCTTGATGTAATAGACCCTGGCACTTGCCACATCGGGTCTTGTCTTCATTGTGGAAAGCTGGATGCACTGGGCACAGGAATCCGCTCTCTGATCAAACTGGCCGGGAAGATATTCCACTGCGAAAACCCATTCATCTTCCGCCGGCGCCGGTGCGGTTTCCTCATAGAGGTCATCGACCTGCGGTTCGGAAAGAATGGTGAAACGGGCGGAACGGTAATCCTCCTCGTCAATATTTTCAATATCGTAGCGGTTGAGAATGCGGACACCCTCGATTGAATCCGAGCGCAGCGCTTCTCTTAAATCAGAAAGCGTATGTGCCGCCTCGACCGCAAACGGTTTTCTTTTTTCGACAAAACAACGGTAGACTGTCATTTTATTACCTCAGCTTTCTGCCGATATCGGTGCGGTAGTGCATATCCTGGAAGCCGATTTCCTTCACTGCCGCATAGGAATTGTCAAGTGCCTCACCAAGTGTGTCCGCCACGGATGTGATTCCAAGCACTCTTCCGCCGTTGGTCAGATATTTTCCGTCGACGAGTTTTGTGCCGGCATGGAATACGGTGACACCCTCGTGCTGGCCGTTTTCATCAAGACCATGGATCTCATAGCCTTTGACATACTTCTGCGGATAGCCGCCGGAAGCTTCGATCACACAGGCTGCCGCCTGCTTTGACCATTCGATCTCCACATCCGCCAGCGTGCCGTCATGGCATGCCTTCATGATTGTGAACAGATCGCTCTTCAATAAGGGAAGCACAACCTGGGTCTCAGGATCGCCGAAACGGCAGTTGTATTCCACCACGCGCGGTCCCTTCGGTGTCAGCATCAGTCCAAAGTACAGACATCCCTTGAATGTTCTGCCTTCCGCGTTCATGGCCCGCATGGTCGGCTCAAAGATTTCCTTCATGCAGCGCTCTGCGATTTCCTCTGTGAAGTAAGGCGAGGGAGCGATGGTGCCCATGCCGCCGGTGTTGAGACCTTCGTCATTGTCAAGGGCGCGCTTGTGGTCCATTGAGGAGATCATCGGCCGGATGACATTGCCGTCTGTGAAGGCAAGCACGGAAACTTCCGGACCGGTCATGAATTCTTCCACAACCACTCTGTTTCCCGAGGCGCCGAAAGCCTGATCAACCATGATTTCCTGAACGGCTTCCTCCGCTTCCTTTTCATCGGCGGCGATCAGCACGCCTTTGCCCAGGGCAAGTCCGTCCGCCTTGATGACAGCGGGATATGTGTTTCTGTAACGGATGTATTTCATCGCCTCTTCAGGCTTGCTGAAAACCTCATAGGCTGCGGTCGGAATGCCGTACGCCTTCATGAGATTCTTGGAGAATACCTTGGAAGCCTCGATGACAGCCGCATCATGAGAAGGGCCGAAGCACGGAATCCCGCGGTTTTCAAGCATGTCCACCATGCCCAGCGCCAGCGGATCATCGGGGGTGACCACGCAGAAATCAATCTGTTCCTCAAGGGCCAGCTTCAGCATGCCCTCAAGATCAGTGGCGCCGACATTCACGCATCTTGCGTCTGCGGCGATGCCGCCGTTGCCCGGCGCGCAGATGATTTCGGTGATTTCAGTATTTTCTTTCAGTTTCCGGATGACCGCATGTTCGCGGCCGCCGGAACCGACTACGAGTACTTTCATGAGAACTCCTTTCGATCAGGAAGATCAATGATGGAACAGACGGATGCCGTTGAAGACCATGGTCATGCCGTATCTGTCGCATGTTTCGATGACATTGTCATCACGGATGGATCCGCCCGGCTCGGCGATATAGCAGACGCCGCTCTTGTGCGCTCTTTCGATGTTGTCGCCAAAGGGGAAGAAGGCATCGGAGCCCAGGGAAACGCCGGTGTTCTTTGCCAGCCATTCCTTCTTTTCCTCAACTGTGAGCGGTTCAGGCTTTTCGGTGAAGAGGTTCTGCCATGTGCCCTCTCTGAGCACATCCTCATATTCCTCGCCGATGTAGACATCGATGGTGTTGTCACGGTCAGCTCTGCGGATGTCATCTCTGAACGGCAGAGCGAGAACCTTCGGGTTCTGTCTCATCCACCAGTTGTCAGCCTTGTTACCGGCAAGACGTGTGCAGTGGACACGGCTCTGCTGGCCGGCACCGATACCGATGGCCTGGCCGCCCTTGGCATAGGCGACGGAGTTGGACTGTGTGTATTTCAGTGTGATCAGCGCGATCTTGAGGTCGCGGATCGCTTCTTCGGGAAGGTCCTTGTTTGCGGTCACGATGTTTGTGAACAGAGAGTCGTCAATCTTGATGTTGTTTCTGCCCTGTTCAAATGTGATGCCGAAAACCTGCTTTCTTTCAATCGGATCCGGTACATAGTCAGGATCGATCTGGACAACGTTATAGCTGCCCTTTCTCTTGGATCTCAGGATTTCAAGCGCTTCTTCTGTATAGCCCGGCGCAATGACACCGTCGGAGACTTCCTTCTTGATCAGGTTGGCGGTATCGGCATCGCAGATATCAGACAGCGCTGCCCAGTCGCCATAAGAACTCATACGGTCGGCGCCGCGTGCTCTTGCATATGCGCAGGCAATCGGGGAGAGTTCCTGATCGCCGGTGAAGTAAATCTTTCTTTCAACCTCAGTCAGAGGCAGACCGACCGCCGCGCCAGCCGGGGAAACATGCTTGAAGCTTGCGGCACTGGGCAGACCGGTGGCTTCCTTGAGCTCCTTGACCAGCTGCCAGCTGTTGAGCGCATCCATGAAGTTGATATAGCCGGGACGGCCGTTGAGAACAGTAACAGGGAGTTCACCCTCTTCGATGAAAATTCTGGACGGTTTCTGGTTGGGGTTGCAGCCGTATTTCAGTTCGAGTTCCTTAGCCATGTATTATTCCTCCTCATGCTTGTTATAGATTCTTGTCTTTGTTTCGCCTGTTTCGATGTCAATCGCTCTTGTGAACAGGGAAACCTTGTTGTCTTTGTTCAGTGCCTTCCAGACATTGTCGCTCCATTCATCAAAGGGCATCTTTTCCATTTCCCATAAAACCGGCTCGCCTTCGAAGGAAGGAATCGGATTGCCGTTTTCACGGTAGGTGTGGATGATGTGGCCGCAGCCGTTCAGCTCTTTGGTGAAATCGAAGAACTGTCTGTGTGTGCTTTCCGGATTGCCGTCCGCACTCTTGAGGATGGACATCTGATAGGAGTCACCCTTCACAATTGCGGAAATGCGCGGTGTCCAGTTGGGTCCGTCCGGTTCGTATGTTCTTGTTCTGAGGGCTTCCTCGAAGCTTTTGCCCTCTGCCATGAAATCATAGATGGTATCGGTCTGATCGCCGTTGGTGACGATGGTGGTCTCATTCAGAACTCTGACCGGGGCATAGATGATCAGGGAAGGATCCTGCATTTTGGAAGGATCAAACGCCTGGGTGCGGATGCCTTCGCCATCTGTGACAAAGACCCTGTTTCTGCTGTTTTCGCTTCTTCCCATGATGAAGTATGCGATTCTCATCTTCTTTCCGCACGGGGTTCTGCCGATTGCGATGCCGCGGCCGGGATATTCGTTGCTGGCAAGATAATCAAATAAGTTGACTGCTTTCATGCTCTTTATTCCTCCTCACTGAGCTGTGCTGCGACCATTTCCGCCGCCTGGGGCAGAAGGATCCATTCAGCCTGTTCCATAACTCTTCTCTGCAATACTTCGGGAGTATCGCCGTCTTCGATGTAAACCGCCTTCTGTAACAGAATGCGGCCGCCGTCGGGAATTTCATTGACCAGATGCACGGTCGCTCCGGTCACCTTGACGCCTCTTGAGTCCATAGAAGCCCTTGCCGCAGAAGGAAGGAATCAATGACGGGTGGATGTTGATGATGCGGTCCGGATAGGCGCGGATCACGGTTTCACCGAGAATGCTCAGGAAGCCTGCCAGAATGACCATGTCAATGTCATGGGCTTTGAGCACATCGACGATCGCCTGATCATATTCCTGCTGTGAACTGTAGTTCTTTCTTGAAACAACCGCACTTTCAATGCCGGCGGCCGCCGCTCTTTGCAGCGCATATGCCTTGTCATTGGAAGCCAGTACGAGACGGATCTTTCCGTGGGGAATCTTTCCTGCCTTTTCCGCATCGATGAGAGCCTGCAGATTGGTTCCGCCGCCGGATACCAGTACAGCGATATCCGTCATATTCAGTTTTCCTCAATGATGACTGAGTGGTCGCCTTCGATCATTTCGCCGATGACGGAAGCCTCAATGCCGTTTTCCTTCAGGAGGTTCACAGCTGTTTCCGCATCTTTCTGCTCGACGATCGCAATCATGCCGACGCCCATATTGAAGGTGTTGTACATGTCATGTTCGGGAATGTTGCCGACCTCTTCAATCAGCTTGAAGACTTCCGGAATGTTCCAGGTGCCCTTGTGCACGCGGGCGCTGAGATTTTTCTCAAAGGCTCTGGGCATGTTTTCATAGAAACCGCCGCCGGTGATATGGGCAATCGCATTGACCTGAACCTTTTCAAGCAGTGCAAGCACCGGTTTCACATAGATCTTCGTCGGTGTCAGAAGCACTTCCCCAAGCGGCTTTCCGAGTCTTTCCTCATATCTGTAAAGAGAATCGGTATTTTCAATGTCAAACACTTTTCTGACCAGTGAGAATCCGTTGGAATGCACACCGGAGGAAGGCAGGGCGATGATCGCGTTGCCGGCTTTGACATTGGCTTTGTCGAGAATCTTCTTCTCATCGATGATACCGACCGAGAAACCGGCCAGATCATATTCATCCTCGGCCATCAGACCCGGATGTTCCGCGGTCTCACCGCCGATCAAAGCCGCACCGGACTGCACACATCCTTCCGCAACGCCTTTGACGATCTGTTCGATCTTTTCCGGAATGTTCTTTCCGCAGGCGATGTAATCAAGGAAGAACATCGGCTTTGCACCGGTGCAGATGATGTCATTGACACACATCGCAACGCAGTCAATGCCGACCGTGTCATGCTTGTCAAGCATGAAAGCCAGCTTGACCTTGGTGCCCACACCATCAGTGCCGGAGACGAAGACAGGTCTTTCCATGCCTTTCATATCAGGTGCGTACATGCCGCCGAATCCGCCGATTGAATCAAGTACCTGCGGAGTGGTTGTCCGGGCGACATGGGATTTGATCAGTTCGACTGAACGGTATCCGGCTGTCACATCAACGCCGGCCGCTTTGTAGCTGTCACTGTAGCTCTTTTCCATGTGCTTCTCCTTTATCCTTATTTATTCTGAAGCTTTTCCTGAAGGGCCGCGTCCTTTTTCAGAACGGTCTCCTTCTGCTTTCTTCTGTCATCCGCAATCTTCTCCGCCAGCACGTCATCGCCAAGGGCGAGAATCTCAGCTGCCAGATATGCCGCATTTTTGGCGCCGTCAATGGCAACGGTGGCCACCGGAATACCGGAAGGCATCATGACGGTTGCCAGCAGGGCGTCTGTGCCCTCAAGCACGGCGGATTTGAGCGGAACACCGATGACCGGAAGCGTGGTATGCGCTGCCAGCACTCCTGCCAGGGCTGCCGCCATGCCGGCGCCGGCAATGATGACACCGAATCCGTTCTCCTTCGCGTTTTCCGCAAACGAGGCTGCTTCCAGCGGGGTGCGGTGGGCGGAATATACATGTGCTTCGAAGGGAATTCCATACTCTTCCAATACGGTGAATGCTTTGGACATTACGGGCAGGTCACTGTCCGAGCCCATGATTACTGCAGCTTTTTTCATATCTCCTCCTGTATAAAAAACAGCCCTCGGGTAATCCAAAGGCTGATCATTTCATTTCTGATTTCGCTGTTAAAAAGCCGACTGCGCGGATCTCCTTCCGGCAGCGCTTTGTTCCTTCTTTTGTTCGGAGAGTCACAACAACAGACGCCATAGCTCCATCCTTTCAACCCGACGGGGTTTCCGTTACCAAACTGAAGTGCACACATATATTAACAAATAATCTATGAAAGTAAAGGTGATTATTCCGATTCGTACTGCATGTTCCGGCGCAGTTTCCTTCTGACTCTGTTGATGTGTCTTTCAAAGCTGCCGTCATTGAGCAGACGGGCGATCACATATTGGGAAAGCGCGGAAACCGTGCATGAGGAAAAAGACATCTTTTCCAGGAATTCCTCCGTATAATCCTGCGGCAGAATCATATAGCCGACCCTGATCGAGGGGGCGATCGTGCGGGTGAATGTATTCAGATAAATCACATGTTTCTGCGGTTCGATCGAAAACAGCGTCTGCTGAACTTTCATCAACGGCGAAAACTCGGATTCATAATCATCCTCGACGATGAAGGCATCATGTTTTTTCGCCCAGCGGATATATTCCATGCGCTTGGAGGCGTCGGTGCTTCTGCCGCTCGGATAACTGTGATAGGGCGTCACATGGAGTACGGATGCCTTTGTGCGGGCAAGCTCATCGCTGCGGATGCCGTTAACACCCAGTTTCAGATGATCGGTTTTCACGTCGTTGTGCTCATACATGCGGATGATATTGTCATAGCACGGATCCTCCACCGCATAGAGACGGTCTCTGCCAAGCAGCTGTACGATCAGGGAGTAAAGATATTCTGAACCCGAACCGATGACAACCTGGTCGGGGCTGATGCGCATGCCGCGGGAACGGTTGAGATAGGAGGCGATGGCACTGCGGATTTCCTGGCTTCCCCGACCTTCGGTTCTGACCAGCAGCTGTTCGCCTTTTTCCGCCAATACCCCGCGCACCGCTGACATGTAAACGGAAACGGGAAAGACATATTCATCCGTCTGGGTGTTTTTCTCATTGACCGCATTTGCTTTTTCCACATGGATCAGATCATTGTCACGGTAGATGACATAATAGCCGCTGCGCGTCCGTGCCTCGATATAGCCTTCCTCATTGAGCAGTTCATAGGCATGTTCCACACTGATCAGGCTGAGTCCCTTTTCCTGGGCCATCAGCCGCTTGGAAGGAATCTTTGAACCGTAGGAAAAGGAGCCGTTCACGATTGCTTCACGGATTTCCTCATACAATGAGAGATATTTCGTCTGTTCCTTTTTCATTTCCTTCTCCTGTGTTCTTTTCTGTATTCATCCAGCTGCGCATTGATCAGGGTATAGTCCCTTTCAAACAAGGCGGCCGAGATCTCGGTGTGGATATCCTGCGGATCCAGTTTTTCCAGAATCTTCGTCTGCACAAACTGCTTGGATTTCTGCTGATATGCAGGCAGATGATATTTGCGCTGGATTGCGGAGAGCTCCGGTCTCCATAAAAGTGTGATCTTCTTTTCAGGCTTCATCTTCGGATTGGGAAGCGGATGGCGTCTGATGTAGAAATCGATTGTTCCGTTTTCCTCTTCCGCAATGATGATGCCCCAGAAGGAGGGCACATGTTCATCGATGTGGAGGGCGTGGCTGCTTCCGCACACCACATAATTCAGATCAAAATACTGGTTATAGTATTTCACCTGGTTTTTCAGACGGACATATGTGTCCGCATCGCTTTTGATCTCAATGCCGCAAAGTCTGTCATACAGAACCATGACGACATCCGCTCTCGCCCTGCCTGTCTGCTTTTCCTCGATAATGCGGATCATGCCGTATTCCTGTTCCAGAAAGTCAAACAGCGGTCCGCGGATATCCCTGTCCGAAAGTGTCATGATCTCATGTTAGCATGCGCCTTCCTTTCATTTCCAGTTTGAGCTAAGATTGCAAGGTAACAAGGTTACAGAAAGGCTCATATCAATATGATCAAAGCAATGCGCTACCTGAAACCGTTCTGGCTGTCGGTCATCGCGATCATTGCGCTTGTGTTTGTACAGGTTCAGTTTGACCTTGCCCTGCCTGACTATATGTCGCGGATTGTCACCTACGGCATCCAGTATGGCGGCATCACAAGCCCGCAGCCCGAAATGATCAGTTCAGAAACCGTCTCGCACATGAAATATTTCATGAGTGAGAGTGAAATCAATGATTTTGAAAACACTTATCAGCCGGTAAGTGCTTCTGACCCTTCCTATCCTTCCGAAGCAGATGGCAGTGAGGTATGGATGAAGAAGGAAGGAAGCGAAGCAGCTTCCGCTGCTGTTGAAAAAGCATTCATGATCGCTTCCGTGCTCAGCACAAATCCTTCCGGCGAAATGGACCCCGCCCAATTGTGGGCTTCTCTTGAAGCCAATCCCGCGATGGCGCAGAACATCATGGCGATGGCGGATGAGCAGCTGGAAGGCTATACCGAGGACAACCTGAAAGCCCTGAAGATCATGATGGTCAGGAATGAATACAATCTCATCGGCATCAACACCGAAAAACTGCAGAATGATTTCATTCTTCATGAAGGTCTGATCATGCTGGGAATCGCCTTATGCGCTTCCCTTGCCGCGATGGCATCCTCATTCCTTGCCGCAAGAACCGCGACCGGTGCCTGCCGCAATATGCGCGATGACATCTTTACCAGAGTGGAATCATTCTCCTCGGAGGAATTCTCGAAATTCTCCACCGCATCTTTGATCACCCGCACCACCAACGATGTGCAGCAGGTGCAGCAGATCATTACGATGATGCTGCGGATTGTGCTCTTTGCGCCGATGATGGGATTCACATCCTTATTTAAAGTGCTGAGATACAAAAGTCTTGCAGCGGTGCTGGGATGGGCGGTTGTGCTGATGATTGTGCTGATGATCATCACCTATACCGTAACCATTCCCAAATTCCGGATTGTCCAGCAGATGGTTGACCGGCTGAATCTGGTCACCCGCGAACAGCTGGAGGGCATGCTTGTCATCCGCGCCTTCAACAATCAGAAAACAGAAGAAGAACGCTTTGACAAAGCCAACTCGGATCTTACAAAGCTCAATATCTATCTGAACCGCGTCATGGCGGTCATCTCACCTGTGATGACATTCATCATGAGCGCCGTCTCCATTCTGATCATCTGGATCGGTGCCAATCAGGTGGATATCGGCGCCATGCAGATCGGCGATATGATGGCTTTCCTGCAATATGCCACCCATGTGCTGATTTCCTTTATGATCGTGGCAATGATCTTCATCATGATTCCCCGCTCATCCGTTTCCGCAAAACGTATTTTCGAAGTGCTGGAAACAGAGCCTTCGATTCACGATCCCAAAAACCCGAAAACACTGCCTGCAGGCGCGCAGACGATCACCTTTGATCATGTCAGCTTCCGCTATCCCAAAGCGGAGATGAACGTTCTGGAAGATATCAGCTTTACGGCAAAACCGGGTGAGACCGTGGCCTTCATCGGCTCCACCGGCAGCGGCAAGTCCACGCTGATCAATCTGCTTCCGCGCTTCTTCGATGTGACCGAAGGCGCTGTCCGCTATGGCGGCGTTGACATCCGTGAATTCACCCAGAATGATCTACGCTCTGTGATCGGCTATGTGCCCCAGAAGGGTGTGCTGTTTTCAGGGACGGTTGAATCAAATCTGAAATATGCCGATGAGAATGCCTCGGAGGAAACCCTGCGCAGAGCACTTGAAGTTTCCCAGGCTGCCGAATTTGTCGACCGCATGGAACACGGGATTGAAGAGCCCATCTCCCAGGGCGGCACCAATGTCTCAGGCGGACAGAAACAGCGTCTTTCCATCGCCCGCGCCTTGAGCAAGGATGCGAGAGTCTATATTTTCGATGACACATTCAGCGCACTGGATTATCAGACTGATGCGAAACTGCGTGAGGCACTGAACCGGATGATCCGCGAAACAAAGGCAACCGTCTTCATCGTTGCCCAGCGGATCAGCACGATCATGCACGCGGACAGAATCATCGTTCTTGATCAGGGACGGATCGCCGGTCAGGGAAAACATGAGGAGCTGATGAAAACCTGTGAGGTATATCAGGAAATTGCCTACTCACAGCTCAGCCAGGAGGAACTCGGCGTATGAGTGAAAGAAGAAACACCGGCGCAAGAAGAGGTCCGGGCGGACCCGGCCGCGGTATGATGGCGGGCGACAAAGCCAAGAACTTCAAAGGCACCATCGCCAAGCTGATCCGCTATATGCGCCCCTATTATGTGCAGATCATCATTATCATTCTGTTTGCCGTCGGCTCCACCATATTCGGCATCATCGGACCGAGAATCCTCGGTTCCGCCACCACCGCTCTTGCGGAGGGCCTGATTGCCAAGTATTCCGGTACCGGCGCGATCGATTTCACGAAAATCGGCACGATTCTCAGAAACCTTCTGATCATTTATATCTGTTCGGTGATCTTCAGCTATTTCCAGGGATGGATGATGGCGGGCGTCACCCAGAGCATCACTTACAGACTGCGCAAGGAGATCTCCGAAAAGATCAACCGTCTGCCGCTGAAATACTTCGATACCCAGACCCATGGCGAGGTGCTTTCCAGAGTCACCAATGATGTCTCGGTCGTTTCCCAGTCGCTCAACCAGTCTGTTCAGCAGGTCTTCACCTCTCTGGTCACGATCTGCGGTGTTCTGTATATGATGCTGGCGATCTCATGGCAATTGACGGTCATGGCGCTTGTGGTTGTACCTCTTTCCGGTATCTGTGCGGCCTTTGTGGTAACCCGTTCGCAGAAATATTTCAAAGCCCAGCAAAGCACACTCGGCAATGTGAACGGACATATTGAAGAAATGTATGGCGGCCATATTGTCATGAAGGCATTCAATGGTGAGGAGAGATCCGTCAGAACGTTCCATGAGCTCAACAGCAAGCTCTACGACGCCGCCTGGAAAGCCCAGTTCATGTCCGGCCTGATGCAGCCGATCACCAATTTCATCGGCAATGTCGGCTATGTCGGCTGCTGTGTGCTCGGCGGATATCTTGCCATTCATAACGGTCTTGCGATCGGTGATATCCAGGCATTCATCCAGTATGTCAGAAACTTCAACCAGCCGATCACCCAGACCGCCCAGATCATGAATATCCTCCAGGCCACCGCGGCGGCCGCGGAAAGAGTCTTCGAATTCCTCGAGGAACCGGAGGAATCCCCGGATTGCGAAAATCCCGTTAATATCCGCGATGAGGATGGAAACATCTGCATCAAGGGCAATGTCACATTTGAAAATGTCGTCTTCGGATACAATCCCGACAAGGTCATCATCCATGATTTCTCAGCCTATATCGCAAGAGGATCCCAGGTTGCCATCGTCGGTCCGACCGGGGCCGGCAAGACGACCATTGTCAAGCTGCTCATGCGTTTCTATGAGCTCAACAGCGGTCATATCTATGTCGACGGAAAGAAGACAACCGATCTGACCAGAAAGGATCTGAGAGACTGCTTCGGCATGGTTCTTCAGGACGCATGGCTTCATTCCGGCACGATCATGGACAATATCCGCTATGGCAGAACCGACGCCACCGATGAGGAAGTTATCAAAGCCGCCGAAGAGGCTTATGTCGATCATTTCATCCGCACCCTTGAAGACGGTTATCAGACTGTGATCAACGAGGAATCCACCAACGTTTCCCAGGGACAGAAACAGTTGTTGACCATCGCCCGCGCTTTCCTGAGCAATCCGAAGATTCTGATTCTGGATGAGGCGACATCCTCGGTTGATACCAGAACGGAAATCCTGATCCAGAAAGGCATGGAAAAACTGATGAAGGGAAGAACCTCCTTCGTCATTGCCCACCGTCTTTCCACCATCCGCAATGCGGATATGATCATTGTCATGGATCATGGCGATATCGTGGAAATCGGTCATCATGAGGAGCTCCTTGAAAAGGGAGGCTTCTACGCAAAACTCTATAACTCGCAGTTTGAACAGGCTGCCGCTTAAAGCTCTCATTCCTGAGAGCTTTTTCAGTGGTAGAATACTTTCATGGCAAAAAGAAAAAAACGGCATCTGAGAAAATCGATTCTCTTTACATTGATCGGGCTTGTATGCGCCATTATCATCGCATCTGTATGGGCACTGACGCGTCCGAAACAGAATCAGCAGGACGAAGCGCACAAGGAAACCGCTTCTGCGGAAACAGACAAGGATGAGCTGCCGATCAGCACTCCCGAAGAAATTCCTGAACCGACCCCTGAGCCTACCCAGGAAGCACAGCCGGAAGTTCACAGCGCTTCGCTGTTCATGCTTGGCGATGCGCTGGTGCAGGTCAACAACTCCGATTATGCCAGACAGCCGGACGGCTCCTATGACTGGCATCCGATGATGGACGGCATCACCGACATCGCGGCCAACTATGATCTTTCCTTCTATAATCAGGAATGCATCCTCGGCGGAGATGAGCTTGGCATCACCCCCTTCCCTCATTTCAACTGCCCGCAGTCCTTCGGCGATTATATGATTGAGCGCGGATTCAATCTTGTTTCAACCGCAAACAACCATTCGCTTGATAAAGGCGCCCCCGGCATTGAGGGCTCCGATGCCTACTGGAAAGCACATCCGGAAATCGTCACCGACGGAACCTATGTGTCCCAGGAAGATCATGACGCCTCCATCATTCATGAGATCAACGGCATCACCTATGCCTTCACCGCCTGGACTTACGATATGAACGGCAATCTCTGTCCGGAAGGCAGAGGCTATATGGTCAATCAATACCGCGGCTATGAAAATGAAATGCTTGATCTGGTCGCAAGTGTGGATTCTCTGGCGGACTTCGTGATTGTCTCCATCCACTGGGGTACGGAATATACCCACAATCCGGATGAGGAACAGTTAAGACTTGCCCAGCAATTGGCCGATGCGGGAGCGGATCTCATCATCGGCAATCATGCCCATAACATTCAGCCTGTACAGTGGCTCAACAACGGACAGACCCTTTGTTTCTATGCGCTTGGCAATCTCATCAACGGACAGGATTTCCCGGAATGGACAACCTATGATGATGTCAACACCGGCATGGGCGCTTCCCTTTCACTCAATAAAACCGTCAATCCGGACGGAACAGTTGATCTTTCCATTTCGGATGTGAAGATCGATCTTCTCTACACATGGACGAACAACTATGAATCCTTCGGAAGTGTCTGGTACAAGAATCTTGATGATTCCATATTCCCGGGATATCAGGCATTCTATCAGCATCTGATCGATGATGTTGTCCATGCCTATGATGATTCCTTTGAAATCGGATTGTAAAAACAGCAGACATGTCCTCTGAGTACAGAAGGCATGTCTTTTTCTTTTGGTCAGGATGCTTGCACATACAAAAAAAGAATCCACAGCAGTTCTGTGAATTCTGGTTTTGTTTAATCGGATGTGTCGCTGTCCATGGTAATGGCGACGTTGTAATCCGGATAGGCTTCCGCAACCTCCTGGGTCAGGGCATGCCATACGGCAGTTCTGTCCGGAGCCTTGAAACCGATGACCGCGTCGAAGCGGATCTTCTTTGTTTCAGTGTTGCAGTAGAAGCCGTGGATCTGAAGCACATGTTCATGTTCACCCGCGATTTTGCGGATGTTCTCATAGATCTTGGCAGCTTCATCATTTTTGGTGTTATGGGAATAGAAGCCGACCGCTGTCATCAGCACATTGTGCTTTTCAAGTACGGCGTTCTGGATCTTTCTGGTCATGACGTCCAATTGATCCGCCGTCATTGTGTCCGGCACTTCCACATGCACGCTTCCCATCATCCGGTCAGGACCGTAATCATGCAGGAAAAGATCATATGCGCCTCTGGCGCCTTCCACGCTGCACACGGTTGCCTTGATTTGTTTGGCAAGATCGGAATCCACCCGCTCGCCAAGCATCCTGCTGAGCATGTCGCTGAGCATCTCAATGCCGCTCTTGATGATCACAACAGAGATCACGGCGCCAAGCCATGCCTCAAGTGAAACGCCTGTCCACATGAAGATAAAGGCTGCGGCCAGGGTGGATGCGGAGATGATGGAGTCAAGGGTCGCGTCCTCGCCGCTGTTGATCAGGGAATCGGAATTCACCTTTTCACCGACACTTTTGACATAGCGGCCAAGCAGGATTTTCACAATCACGCCGGCGGCGATGATCACAAGGGAGAGCACCGAATAATCGGGAATCTCGGGATTGATGATCTTCTTGACGGATTCCACAAGGGAAGTCACACCGGCATAGAGAACGATGACCGAGATCAGGGTTGCGCTGAGATATTCGATTCTTCCATATCCGTAAGGATGTTTGGCATCGGGTTTTCTTGACGCAAGCTTTGTGCCGATGATTGTGATCAGGCTGCTCATGGCATCGGACAGGTTGTTCACCGCATCAAGAACAACTGCGATGGAACCGGCCAGAATACCGGCCATTGCCTTGAATGCGGCCAGGAATATATTGGCACCGATGCCGATCAGGCTGGTGCGCACGATAATGGTATCTCTTGATTTTGCTTCGTTATTCATTGTCATAAATTGCCCCCTCCAGAAGCAGATGCAGTATGCGGTGCAGATTTGCCGCATCCTCTTCGGAAAGATGGATGCACGAGCCGACCGCAAAGGGGATTTTAAGACACTCTTCCCGCAAAGCCCATCCTTTTTCTGTCAGAGTAATTCTCACAATGCGTTCATCTTCTTTGGATCTGGTCCTGGTCAGCCATCCTTTTTCCTCCATCTTTTTCAACAGGGGAGTCAGGGTGCCGGAATCCAGATAGAGTTTTTTACAGATCTCAGACACTGTCTGATTGTCCTCCTGCCACAATGCCATAAACACGATGTACTGGGTATAGGTGATACCCAGTTCCCGGAAATACGGTGTGTATCTTCCGGTCACCTTGCGGGCTGCCGCATAGAGAGGGAAACAGAGCTGATGATCAAGCCGCAGACAATCGTACTTCTCACTCATTTCATTGTTTCCTCTGTTTTTCCGCGAGATAGTTGACAGCTGACAGAGCTGCGACATTTCCCTGTCCGGCTGCCTTGATGTACTGATACGGCTGACCGGCGATATCGCCTGCCGCAAAGAGTCCGGGAAGGTTGGTTCTCATCTGCAGATCAACCTTGACCGCATTGCCGTCAACTTCAAGACCCGGAACGAGCTGGCCGGGGAACTGGGCGGCTCTGAGAATGAAGACACAGGCAACCTCATATTCATTCTGGTCTGTCTGCAGGGTGTTCACTTTCATGGCGCCTTTGATTTCAACCGGCTTTTCACGGACAACGATGATGTTGTCATGCGTGAAGTTAGGCTCTTCCTTATACAGCGGCAGATAGTAAACCTTTTCGCACACTTCGCCAAGGAAGTCGGCTTCCGCTTCCTCATCCGCACCGCCGCCGATGACTGCGACGACCTTTCCTTTATATAAAGGCGCATCGCAGGTGGCGCAATAGCTCACGCCTCTGCCGAGGAACTTCTCTTCTCCCGGATAAGGCTTGCCGGCAACCACGCCGCTGGCAAGAATCACGCTGTCCGCTTCGGCCATCTCATTGCTGCCGAGCTGGAGTGCGAAGAAATTTCCCATTGCATAAACGGATGTGACTTTTTCTTCCGTAATCTGAATATCGAGCTCTTCGAGCTGTTTTGTGAAAGCGGCGGCCATTTCCTTTCCGGTCACGGACGGCAGACCGAGATAGTTGAGAATCGGGTGATCGACCACCTGCATTTTATTGGAGAGATCCTTGTTTCCGAAAAGAATGATGTTCTTGTTTCTGACTTTGGCAGTAATTGCAGCTTCAAGACCGGCAGGACCGGTTCCGATGATTGCGATGTCATAACGTGTCATTTTGATATTTCTCCTTTGCCAATTTAATTGTATACAATTTAATTGTGTTTTCAAGATCTTTGCACATGTATTTTGATTTTTGTGCGCTTTACTACGTTGAACCGCTGAATTAGAGGAGTTCAAATCTCCATGTTTGTGATACAATAGTGCGCATATGTGAGGTAAGAATCATGGAAGTACAGATTCCCGTCAACTATGATCCGGTTCTGAGCGTTCGTGAAACCCAGGAAGCGATCAAATATATCCGCGACACATTCCAGAAAGAGCTTGGCAGAGAACTCGGCCTTTCCAGAATCAGCGCGCCGCTGTTTGTCACCAGAAGCTCCGGCCTTAATGACAACCTCAACGGCATTGAAAGACCGGTCACCTTTGACATCCAGGAGCTGACCGGCGAAAGAATCGAAGTTGTGCAGTCACTTGCCAAGTGGAAGCGTTTTGCCCTTAAGAAATACGGCTTTGCCCACGGCGAAGGACTTTATACAAATATGAATGCCATCCGCAGAGATGAGCTCGTTGACAATCTTCATTCCATCTATGTGGACCAGTGGGACTGGGAAATGGTGATTGACAAGTCGGAAAGAACCGATGAAATGCTCGAAAAGACCGTCCGCAACATTTTCAAGGTCATCAAGCATATGGAACATGAGGTATGGTACAAATATCCCCAGGCGGTCTGCCATCTGGCTGATGATGTCTTCTTCATCACCTCTCAGGAGCTTGAGGACATGTATCCGGATCTCAAGCCCAAACAGCGTGAGGATCTGATTGTCAAGGAAAAGGGATGCGTCTTCATCAAACAGATCGGTCATCCGCTCAAGCGCAGCGGCAGACCCCATGACGGACGCGCACCGGACTATGACGACTGGGATCTCAACGGCGATCTGCTCTTCTGGCTGCCGTCTCTGCAAAGAGCGCTGGAGATTTCATCCATGGGCATCCGCGTTGATGAGAATTCCATCGTCTCACAGTGCCGCGCTTCCCATTGCGAAGGCAGACTGATCCTTCCCTACCATAAGATGATCACAAACTGCGAGCTGCCGTATTCCATCGGCGGCGGTATCGGTCAGTCAAGACTGTGCATGTTGCTGCTCAACAAGGCGCATATCGGCGAGGTCCAGGCTTCCATCTGGCCCGAACAGATGCTTGAAATCTGTGCCGCAAACAATATGCCGCTGCTCTGAAAAAACAAAAACAAAAAGCGGAGGAATGTCAGATATCCGGATGACATTCTTCCGCTTTTACAATTTCATCGTATACCAGGCGTGATCGCTGATCATCCCTTCTCTTTCATAAAAGGCATGGGCCCGTTTGCGCCAGAGGCTTGTCTCGAGCTCAATCTGTGCGCATCCCTGTTCCTTCGCATATGCGCAGGCATGTGTGAACAGCTGTTTTCCGATTCCTTTGCCGCGGCATTCTTCATCCACGATCAGTTCGGTGATCTGCGCGGTTCTTGCGCAATGATGCAGCTGCGCCTCCATGCGCATATTCAGCAAGCCATGAATGCCCGTTTCATTTTCCCATACGAAGCAGATATAGCGCGGATCAGCCAGCTGTGCATGGTATATCCGCCGGAAATCCTCATGGTCAAATTCACGGTTTTCCAGAAGCTGTATCAGCCGCTGAATCTGTTCCAGATCTTTCTCATCACTTTTTCTGATCATCCTGCCCTCCTGAATCATCATAACATTCCCGGACAGATCTCATCGGTTTTATTTATTATTTTTCGCTTAGTATATTGCATTGCATAATAGCTTGTGCTACATTACATATGCAGGAGGAATCAACGATGGACGCTCAATTCAAGAAAGGTGTCCTGGAACTTTGTGTGCTTTCACAATTGCAGGACTCAGACCGTTACGGATATGAGCTGACCGAAACCATTTCACAGGAAATGTCCGTAACCGCAGGCACCCTCTATCTGATTCTCAAACGTCTGAAGGATAACGGGTATCTGGAAACATACCTGAAGGAATCAACCTCCGGACCGGCCAGGAAATACTACCATCTGACCGATGAAGGAAAAGAGTATCAGAAAAACCAGAAGGAAGAATGGATTCAGTTTGTAAAGAAAGTGGAGAAACTCATATGACAAAAGAAGAATATCTGCGCGCACTGAAAGCGAAACTGCGCGGCTGCCCCGCTGAATTTGTGAATGATATCTGCGATGCCTTTGAAAGTCATTTCAATGAAGGTATTGAAAACGGACAGAGTGAAGCGGAAATTATCGAAAATCTCGGTACTGTGGATGATGTGGCGGAGAACATCCGCATGATGAATCCCGGTATGATGAAAAATGATCATGTTCAGGAAGATGAACTCCGGGAAAGTCTGGATTCTCTTTCCTCATCCATTTCCAGTACAATCCGCAGTGTTTCCTCACTTGTTTCTGATTCCGTCAATACCGCTCTGAAAAACATTGAAGCCTACACCAATGATGATCACAGCGCCGACTGCGAAGGCACTGTCGATGTCAAAGCCGGCACAGTATTGCGGATCCGCGGAACCCGTAAAGGCGCACTGGATGTTTTCCTGGAACAGGGAAGCCGACTGGAATACCAATTCCGTCCCACCCGCAGCCTGTTCTCCTCAACTCTGGCAAAACTGAAAGTGATCAATGATGAAAGAAATATCACCTTTGAATCAGATGACAGTGCGCATCTTTATATCAAAGTTCCGGAAGAAATCGAAGAAATCCGGATCAGTCTGCTCTCCGGCGATGTGCAGGCAAACGGAATCACTCTGCGCTGCCTGCAGGGGAAAACCCTGTCCGGCGACTGGGAGCTGGATGACTGCGAAATCGGATCACTGTCTCTGGACACAAAATCCGGGGATATTGACATTGATACCACATGCTGTGATTTCATCGAACTGAACACATACAACGGCGACTTCAGTCTGAAGAGATCTTCCGGAAACGTCGAAGCCAAAACCGCATCCGGTGATATCGATGTCAGAGAACACCGCGCGGAACGAGTCCGCTTCGAAGCGATCTCCGGCGATATTGATGCGTCCCTGGTCTGCCCGCAGATCGAACTCACGACAGTCAGCGGCGATGTTGATCTTCACTCAAACGGCCGGATTGAAGGAATCAATATTCTCAGCACCAGCGGGGATATCTGCGCCAGAATCGGGGATACGGATTACACTGCCAATCTGCATACACTCAGCGGCGATCTTTCCAACGGAACGGATCTGCGCAGATTCAAGCGGTCCTCCAAAGAATGGATTGTCGGCGAAGGCCTGGCTTCCGTTTATCTGAAAACCACATCCGGTGATATCGATCTGCATTAAACAATTAAAAGCGGCTGTTTTCTGAAGACAGCCGCTGTCATTTTCATCCATGGAAATCCATGGTTATCGGAAACATCTGTCATTGAACAGATGTGTTGGCGGGATGAGTCTTGTGAAGCCCGGGCTCATTCCGTTTTTGTATCCCTTACAGGATATCAATGAATTTCTTTGTCTCTTCTTCCTTCTTCTGCTCGGTCGGGATTTCGATCTTCAGAATGCCGTTTTCGAAGGAAGCCTTGACGTCTGTGTCCTTGATGGCATCGCCGACATAGAAGCTTCTTGTGCATGTGCCGCTGTAGCGCTCCTGTCTGAGGATTCTGCCCTTGGCGTCCTTTTCCTCATTGGTTTCGTTATGTTCAGCATTGATTGTCAGAGTGCCGTTGTACAGGCTGATCTTGACATCTTCCTTCTTGTAACCCGGGATTTCGACGTCCAGGATATACTTGCCGTCTTTCTCGTGTACATCTGTCTTCATGACAGCGTTGCTTGAGTATGTCGGTGTTCTGAACATGTTATCGAAAATATCATCAAATAAATCATTGTTTCTGCTTACTGTGTACTTCATCTTAAGTCACCTCTTTATTTCTTTCTATCAGGTCTTTCACCTTACACTTATAGTTATACTCACAAATTTAGCACTGTCAATACCTAAGTGCTAAAATATTTTTTGGAAATTTATACAGAATATCAAAAAAGCCTTTGTTTAAAGGCTTATTTATGCTTAGCAATTCATACATTTATTTGCTAAATGACTTGTTCAGGATGCCAGAATCTTCTTCAGCTTCGATGCGGCTCTCAATGAGATGCCTCGGGAAGTGGCCATGGAATCAAATCTGACGAAGACCGCCTCCTCCTGATAGTCAATCTTCTCAACGGTGCCGGGGCCGAACACCCTGTGCTCCACCCGGTCGCCTTCCTTAAACGGAAGATCTTCCGCATCCGGCAGTACATTTTTCTCACTGCGCTCGATATAGCTTCTGCTTTCCTTCAGCAGATCCGCTTTGAGCTCGTTGTCATAAACCAATAGTTTCCTGTCAATATCGAGAATGAATCTGGATACGTAGCGTGAGGAGCGGTCGAAGTTCTGACCTTCGGCGTCAGAAAGATACAATCCTTTCTCCGCTCTGGTCATTGCCACAAAGGCGAGTCTTCTTTCCTCTTCCATCTGCATCTCTGTATTTGTCTTGCGGCTGGGCAGGATGCCTTCATTCATGCCGCATAAGAACACATAAGGGAATTCAAGTCCTTTGGCAGTATGGATGGTCATCATTCTGACCTGGTTTCTGGATTGTGAAACATCCTGGTTTGTGAACAGAGCGATATGGTTCAGATAGCTGGTGAGATCGGTTTCCTCTCCGCAGCTGACCTCATATTCATGAACGGACTGTTTCAGCTCGGCCAGATTGTCCAGCCGGGTCTGGGAGCCTTCCGTCCTTAACATCATTTCATAGCCGCTTTCATCAAGGATTTCACCCAGCAGTACGGATACCGGCTTTTCGGAAAGTGATCTTGCATACTTCTCAACCAGGTCAATGAACTGACGTGCCTTTGTGTTGGCAAAGACAGGATCGTCGATTCCCTGTTTCAATGCATCATATAATGAAATGCCTTTTTCAGCCGATTCCTTCTGAAGCCATGCGATTCTGCGCTCACCCATGTTTCTTCTGGGCAGATTGACGATTCTCATAAAGGAAAGATCATCCTTCATCGCAATCATGCGCAGATAACTCAGGGCATCCTTGATCTCTGCTCTGCCGAAGAACTGCACGCCGCTGTAAATCGTATATGGTATTTCCTTTTTCAGGAAAACATCCTCAATGGATCTGGTGACATAATGGGCACGGTAAAGAATGGTGATATCCCGGTAATCAACGCCGCTTTCACGAAGATGTTCAATCTCTTCCGCCATCCAGAGCGCCTCTTTTTCAGCGCTTGGGGCATGGTGGTAGCGGGTTGGCTGTGAGCTTTCACACATGGAGATCAGTTCCTTCTTGATCCTGCGTCTGTTTTTGTCAATCAATGAATTGGCGCAATTCACAATCTCAGGTGAGGAGCGGTAATTCTTCATCATCATGATTGTCTTTGTGCCGACAAAGCGCTGATCAAAATCAAGCAGGAAGCGCACATTGGCCCCTCTCCATGTATAGATTGTCTGATCGGGATCGCCGACCACAAACAGGTTTCCGTGATATCCGCACAATTGTTCCATGAGTTCATACTGGGGCGGGTCGATATCCTGGAATTCATCGATCATGATATATTCCAGACGTTTCTGCCATTTGAGTCTGATTTCCTCATTCTGTTTAAAGATATAAAGTGTAAAGAAAATCAGATCATTGTAATCCAGTCCGAAACACTTCTTCTCCTGGTAGAGATAGCCGTAGAACAGAATGTCCTGCACATTGTCGGCTTCCAGATATTTCTGATGAAGATCCTCCAGCGACATCTGGATCATATGAAGATAATAATCAGGCTCATATAAGCCTTTGCGCATTTCGAAATAATCCCGCGCATTGGCATAGGTCATATCCCTTAAGGTCAGGCCCCGTTCCTCATAGATGATGCTGAGCATTGCGTCGATGTCCGAATTGTCCAGAACCATAAAGCTCTTCGGATAGGAAACCGCATGGGAATCCTCCTGCAGTACAGAGACGCAGAAGCCGTGGAATGTATTGATATAGCCTGTATCATTGTCACCGGTCAGCTGGTGAATTCTCTGACGCATCTCATTGGCCGCCTTGTTTGTAAAGGTGACACAGAGAATATTACCCGGCCGGATGCCGAGATCATTGACCAGATATGCAAAACGGCGTGTCAATGCACGCGTCTTGCCGCTGCCGGCGCCGGCGATCACACGGATAAAGCCTTCCGTGCTGGTCACCGCGTCAATCTGTTCCTCATTGAGTCCTTCAAGCACATCTTCCATCATATGTACTAATTATATCGAAAATTACAGTCCTTCGCTTTGATATAATTGTGTCATCAGGAGACCTTATGTTAACGGCTGTATTATTCCGGGAAAACAACAAAGATTACCAGGCGATCAAAGATCTGTACGACTCAAGCTTTCCCGATGATGAGCGGATTCCATGGCGGCGGATTGTTTCTGAGCTGAATGAGAGCCGGCTGATGCATGTATATTACGATGATCAGATGTTCGTCGGTTTAAGCTATATCTTCATGCATAAGAATGTGGCATACCTCAGCTATCTGGCAGTGTCACCACAATTAAGAAACCGCGGCTATGGATCTGAAATCCTCCGTCTGATTCAGAAGGAATTCAAAGATGACAGGATAGTCATCGATATCGAAATTGTGGATCCGGATGCGGACAACTATGAAGAGCGTCTAAGGCGCAGGGATTTCTATCTGCACAACCATTTCGTCCCCACCGGCGAAGGCTATTATTTTTACAACGTGGATTATGAACTGCTTTCGTGCAACGGTATCGTCAGTGCGGATGAATACCGCGATCTGATTCTGAAACACTGGGGGCACATCGCCAAAGGCGCGCAGTTCAGGAAAATCTCATGATGATTTTCTGTCCTCAATATTAATAACATCTGCAGTCAAACAGTTTAAAATATCAGCGCAGAACGATATGATATAAAAAATCATCAGAGACAGAAGAAACATATGAATACATTTTTCAAAAAAGACGCGAAAAAAAGGACAAAGCATGCAGGATTCATTCTGTGCATGAGCCTTTTGTGTGTGCTGTTTTCGCAATGCATCTCAATTGTCCATGCGGATGACTGGGAAATCGAGGAAGGCAACACCCAGAGCAACCGGCTGACCAGTGAACTGATCGGATACAAAGACGGCTTCTCCGCAATCCTCTATGACAATTCCAACGGACTGCCCACCTCGGAAGCCAACGATATCGTCCAGTCAGATGACGGCTTCCTATGGATCGGCAGCTACGCCGGTCTGGTGCGCTATGACGGAAACACCTTCGAAAGAATGGATTCCACTTCCGGCATCACCAGCGTGAAATGCCTGCACAACGATTCCAAAGGGCGTCTTTGGATCGGCACCAATGAAAGCGGCCTCTTTCTGATGAAAGATGATTACCTGCGTTCATGGACAACCGCGGACGGTCTTGGTTCCGCTTCCGTCAGAGCAATCACGGAAGATAAAGAAGGAAGAATCTATATCGGCACAACCGGCGGACTGACCATTATGGATGAGGATTTCAATCTGATCCGGATTGACGAGCCAAGGATCGGCAATGCCTTCATCCAGGCGCTCTATCCCGACAAATACGGAAGGATTTACGGTATCACCAATGCCGGTGACGGATTTGTTCTGGAACATGGAGAGGTCTGCAATTTCCTCAGTCACGAAGACCGCGGGTATGGAAATATCACAGCACTTTATCCGGATCCCGAAAAGCCCGGTTATATCTATTTCGAAACAGATACGGGAATCATGCTGCACAAGGATATTGAAAGCACGGATTATGCTTACGAACTGGTGAATCTCGGCCCTCTGTATCAGGTGCTTTCCATCAATTACATCAATAACCGGCTCTGGTTCTGCTGCAGAAACGGCATCGGCATCATGGATAACGGCACGGTTCATGTGCTGGACAATGTCCCGATGAACAACTCCATCTGCAAAGTCATCAGTGATTACGAAGGAAATCTCTGGTTCGCTTCCACCCGCCAGGGCGTGATGAAAATCTGTCCGAACCAGTTCACGGACATCTCCGCCAAATACAATCTGCCTTCCACTGTTGTGAATTCCACATGCATTCTGGATGATCAGCTGTTCATCGCCACAGACAGCGGTCTGACCGTTGTGAACAGTGACGGCTCTCTGGCGGATAAGATTACGGTCACAGATGCAGCCTTCTCCAGCGGTCAGCTGTATTCGGAATCGAGTGATCTGAATCTGCTTGATATCCTTCACAACGCGCGTATCCGCTCGATTCTCAAAGACAGCAAGGACCGGCTGTGGTTCTGCTGCTGGCGTCTGCTCGGCGTGGTCTGCTATGACCATGGCACCGTGACCATCTATTCCGAGGCGGACGGACTGTATTCCAACAATACCCGCCGCGTGATCGAGCGGGATGACGGCTCATATATCGTCGCCGTGACCGGCGGTGTCAATGTGATCAAAGACGGCAAAGTCATTGCCGGATACAATGAGGAAAACGGCATCACCAATACGGAAACACTGAGTGTTGAAAGCGGGAAGAACGGAGATATTCTGCTCGGTTCGGACGGCGGGGGCATCTTCATCCTGAGCAAGGACGGAACAACCAGACACATCGGCGCTGAGGAAGGTCTGACTTCCGAAGCAGTCATGCGGATCAAATATGATGAGGTGCATGATATTTACTGGGTGGTCACCGGAAACTCTCTGGCATGGCTGTCTTCCGATTATGAGCTGCATACCATCTCGACATTCCCTTATTCAAACAACTTTGATATTTACCGGAACAAGGATGACATGATGTGGATTCTTTCCAGTAACGGCATCTACGTCGCATCTGCCACCTCCCTGCTTAACGGCAAGGCCATCAATCCGATGTATTACGGAATTCCCAACGGCCTGCCATGCATTGCTACAGCCAACTCATACAGTTACCTTACCGATGAGGGAGATCTGTATATCGCCGGCTCCACCGGAGTTGCCAGTGTCAATATCAACACCCCTTATGTCAACATCTCAAACCTGAAAGCTTCCGTGCCGTTCATCGATGCGGATGACAACCGCATTTATCCGGATGCGGACGGCGGCTTCACGGTTGATTCATCCGTGCGCAAGCTGGTCATCTATCCGCATGTGTTCAATTATTCCCTGATCAATCCGCAGGTCACATACCGGCTCAAGGGATTTGACAACCGCTTCATCACCGTCAAAAGAAGCGAGCTTGGCCCGCTTACCTATACCAACCTGGGCGGCGGGGATTACAGCTTCGTCATTCAGATGATTGATCAGATGGGCGGCGGCAACAAGGTCATGTCCGTACGGATCACCAAGACCAAATCATTCACCGAAAACATCTGGTTCTATATTGTCTTCGGCCTGGGCATGATGGGACTGATCATTGCCGGGGTGCGCTCCTATGTGCGCTTCACCGTCACCAGACTGGAAAAGAAACACCGCGAGGAATCCGAAAAAGAACGGATCAAATCAGAACTGGATACCGCAAGCGGCATTCAGCAAAGCCTGCTTCCTCACCAGTTCCCGCCTTATCCGGACCGCAATGAATTCAATATCTACGCACTCATGAATCCGGCCAAGGAAGTCGGCGGCGACTTCTACGATTACTTCCTGATCGATGATGATCATCTGTGTCTGGTCATCGCGGATGTCTCCGGCAAGGGCATTCCGGCCGCACTGTTCATGATGATGTCCAAGATCATCGTACAGAGTTATGCCAACACCGGCATCTCACCGGGTGAGATCCTGAGCAATGCCAATGAAACCCTGAGCGACAACAATCCGATCGAGATGTTTGTCACGGTATGGCTGGGCATTCTGGAAATCAGCACCGGTAAGCTCACCGCGGCCAACGCCGGCCATGAATATCCGTATATCATGAAGAACGGTCAGTTCTCAATGCTCAAAGACAAGCACGGCTTCGTGATCGGCGCAATGAAAGGCGTCAGATACAAGGAATATGAGGTTCAGCTTGAACCGGGCGATAGGATCTTCGTCTATACCGACGGTGTTCCCGAAGCCACCAATGCCCAGAATGTCATGTTCCACAATGACAACCTGCTCAAGGCGCTGAACAAGGATCCTCAGGCTTCGCCCGAACAGATCCTGCGCAATGTCAATGATGCGGTCAACGGCTTTGTCAAAGATGCCGAACAGTTCGACGATCTGACCATGCTGTGTCTGGAATATAACGGAAAGCATTAAAATAATCCCGTCAGAGATGGCGGGATTTTCATATGCCTGAAACAGAAAAAGAGCCATGCATTGCACGACTCTTTTCGAACGATCAGTAACTCTTACTTAACGTTGGAGAAGTACTTGATTGTACGAACCATCTGGGATGTGTAGGAGTTCTCGTTGTCATACCAGGAAACAACCTGAACCAGGTATTCGCCATCAGCGATCTTGGAAACCATTGTCTGGTTGGCATCGAAGAGTGAACCATACTTCATACCGATGATGTCGGAGGAAACGAGCTTCTCAGTTGTGTAACCGAAGGACTCGTTAGCCTGTGCCTTCATAGCAGCGTTGATGCCTTCGACTGTAACGTCTTCGCCCTTAACGACTGCATGGAGAATTGTTGTGGATCCTGTAGGAGTCGGAACTCTCTGAGCAGCGCCGATGAGCTTGCCGTTGAGTTCAGGGATTACGAGACCGATAGCCTTAGCAGCACCTGTGCTGTTCGGAACGATGTTAGCTGCACCAGCTCTTGCTCTCTGAACGTCACCCTTTCTCTGCGGGCCGTCGAGAATCATCTGGTCGCCTGTGTAAGCATGAACAGTTGTCATGATACCGGACTGAATCGGAGCATAGTCGTTCAGAGCCTTTGTCATCGGAGCGAGGCAGTTTGTTGTGCAGGATGCTGCGGAGATGACTGTGTCTTCAGCTGTCAGTGTTTCATGGTTGACATTGTAAACGATTGTCGGCAGGTCGTTTCCTGCAGGAGCGGAGATGACAACCTTACGTGCGCCAGCATTGATGTGAGCAGAAGCCTTAGCCTTGCTTGTGTAGAAGCCTGTGCACTCGAGAACAACGTCGATCTTCAGATCGCCCCAAGGCAGGTTGTTAGCATCTGCTTCCTTGTAGATCTGCAGAGTCTTGCCATCAACTGTGATTGTGTTAGCTTCATCATCAGCTGAAACTGTGTGGAGGTTTTCACCGATCTTTCCACAGTAACCGCCCTGCGCTGTGTCATACTTCAGCAGGTGAGCCAGCATGGAAGGCTTTGTCAGGTCGTTGATTGCGACGACTTCGTAGCCTTCTGCACCGAACATCTGTCTGAAAGCAAGACGGCCGATACGGCCGAAACCATTAATTGCAACTCTTACATCTGTCATATTGTCTTTATAGACCTCCTTATGTTGCTATTGAAATTATATGATTTTACATGCCCATAAGTCAATTGTGATGAGGGTCCTTCCTGATCTTTTTAGGGTGGTTTTCACACTGTTTTTCATTGACTATTTGGTAGGAAGTCCAAATATTCACAAATGATTTTCAAGCTTGAAAGTATCTGTAATTTCTGATTCAGAACACTGATGACCATGCATGTCCGCTCAGTGATGCGCGCTCATCCGCAAACATTGAAAAAGGAGGAAACATCTCCTCCTTTGCAATTGATATTGTGTATGTCAATCAGGCGAATTCGTTGAGATTCAAAGGTCTGCGGCTGATCCCGAAGGCATCCTCCACGGTGATGACACGGCGGTTGTACACACGCATGAACAGATCCGCGTCATTCAGTCTGCACATCGTGGAGCCGTATGTCTTATGACGTGCCTCGGGGAATATCAGGGAAAGATTTTCCGCTTCTGAAACAAGCAGGTGGACAATTCTTCTCTCCTGCAGTGCGGCATTGCACAGTTTCACAAGAGACATGGAATCCAGATAGACAATCTCCTCCACCCTGAGCTCATTGCCCTGGGGAATCATCACCGCATAGCCGCGGATCTGATCCTTGGAGTCATAATAGGCGACGAGCTTGCCGCCGACCGCGGTGATCTCCTTTTTGTATTTTTTGAAGTATTCCAGATCGCGCGGATAGAAGCCGTTGAATCTGCGGATGAAGGCGGAATAAACCTTGAGCAGATCGATGGCGGTCGGTTCATATGCGCAGCCGAAATTCGTGATCCGCTTGACATCCTTTCTCTCAATCGTGTAATCCTGTCTTCTGTAAACCGTTCTGAAACCGAACTGCTCATAGATCGTCGGATCCTCGGCCTGGATCATGGTGATCAGCTCACTGTGTTCGCATGCGTCAAGGACGACATTCATGAGCTCTTTCATATATCCCTTTTTTCTGTATTGGGGAAGGGTTGCCACGCCGACGATCATCGATGCCTGCAGAACCCGTCCGTTGAACATGAGGGCATGGGGATTGCGCATCAAGGCGGAAACCACTTTGCCTTCGATCACATTGACATAGCAGTTTTCCGGTTCATAGATATTTTTGAAATAATAATCGATATATCGCGGATCCTCCTTGGGAAAGCATGTCAGCCAGAGCTTTCTGATTTCATTGGTCTGATCCGTATTGGCTTTTACAATCATAATCTCTCCTGTATGTCAGGCCGCGCGGGAATTTCTGCGCTGCGCCATTTCTCTGTTCTGGTTCTGTACCTGTTCTGCCAGTTCATGAATTTTCACAAAGCGGTGTTTGATACCGGATTTTGAAACCTTGACGCCGGAACGTTTCTCATAGATATCGGCAAGCTCCTGCAGAGAAGCTTCCGGAAATTCTTTTCTCAGCTCGATCACATCCCGGAGTCTGGCATCCAGACGTTCAATCCGCTCCGCCTCCTCAAGGATCATGATATCGGCCATCTGTCCGCCCGCGGCCGCCTGCGTCTTCATTTCATTTGCCACATCCATATTGTTCAGACGGGTGAATGAATTGACGAAATCGCGGGAGATTCTGACATTCTCAAAGGTCAGAAGAGCCTGGTCGGCTTCGATGATTCTCAGAAAGTCGGCGATCTTCTCCGCCGCTTTCACATAAACAATATACTTCTGTCTGCGGGCAGTCAGCTTTCCATTGATGCCGAAGCGCTCCAGAAGGGAAATCAGAAAGTCCGCATGTTCGGGACTGTTCACGGTGATTTCAAGATGATAGCTGGTGGTGTCAGGTGAATTCACGCTGCCGCTTGCCAGAAACGCTCCGGCAAGATATGCCCTTGCGCTGTTATCAGTCTGCACAATCTTCGCCAGGGGCGCTTCTCTCAGACCGCGTGAGGAATAGATGCCGAGATCCTTGAGGATTTCGGAAGCGCCGCCCAGAATGCGGATACCGTAAATGCGGTTTTTGCGCAGGTTCATCTTCTTTTTGACATAGAGTTCGGTATCGGTTTCATAGCGTTCTCTGACCAGGGTGTAAATGCGGCGGGCAACCGCGGCGTTTTCCACCGTGACCAGAAGGGTCAGACCTCTTGTGCTGGACAATGAGAGCGAGGAGCACATCTGGATCAAAGCGGACAGTTCCGCCCTGGCATCATTGCCGCTCATGACTTTCGCCGCGACTTCATTTTTCACATCAGACGCAAATGACATCAGAGTTCCTCCACAAGCTTCCGGACAGTCTGTTCGATTTTCAAAGAATCATGGCGGACAAGACCTGAAGAAAAATTCAGCAGGCTTTCATACCGCACCTTATAGGGATGGCTGCGGGTTCTTTCAATGACCGGTATACTGCCTTCTTTCGCATACTTGTCAATCAGCTGCTGCGGAAGTCTGTCCGAGGCAAAGACGACCTCATCCACCGGTGCGCCATGGCTCTGCAAAGCCTCCACATGGTCTTCCAGGCAGAAGCCGTCGGTTTCTCCCGGCTGGGTCATGGCATTGCAGAAGTAAACCTTCTTCGCTTTTGAGGCATTGAGCGCCTCTCTCATCTCATCGATGATGATATTGGGCAGAATGCTCGTATAGACCGATCCGATTCCGTAGATGATCAGATCCGCCCTCTTCAGGGCTTCCACCGCCTCCGGAACGGCATGGACGGGTTCCTGGTAGAACACCCTGCGGATGCGGTTCTCGCGGGTGGGGATATTCGCCTCCCCTTTGACAATGACACCGTCGGCCATCATCGCATACAGGGTGATGACCTGGGTAGTGGCGGGAATGATGCTGCCTTTGACATTGAGAACCTTGCCGATGATCTGCACTGCCTCCATGAACGAGCCGCTCTGCTGCGTTAAAGCAGTCAGAATCAGATTGCCGAGATTGTGTCCGCCGACATCCGATTCATCGCCGGCCGCATCCTCAAAGCGGTAATCCATGAGATTGCTCATCAATGATTCACTTTCCGCCAGAGCGATCATGACATTGCGGATATCGCCCATCGCCGGAATATGGAATCTTTTTCTGAGCCGGCCGGTGCTGCCGCCGTCATCCGCCACCGTGACGATGGCGCTGATTTTCAGATTTTCGATATTCTTGATCCCGCGGCAGATCGCGGACTGGCCGTGCCCGCCGCCGATGATCACCACATTCTTTGTTTTACTCACGTATCCACTCCTTCTCATCACGGTGTTCCTTATAGCAGTTGTACTGTGATTTGTAGTGATCATATAGGAAATTTGTGATGGCAACGCTGCGGTGCTGACCGCCTGTACATCCGATCGCCACCGTAAAATGGTTCTTGCCTTCTTTCACATATTGCGCAAAAGCGTAATCCGTAAAGGCAAGCAGACGGTCCAGGAATTCCTTTGTCTCCTGCTTTTCCATGACATAGTCATAGACCGCTTTATCATTTCCGGAGAACGGTCTGAGCCCGACAACCCAGAACGGATTCGGAAGGAAACGGACATCCACCATCAGATCCGCATCCATGGGAACACCGAATTTGTATCCGAACGACACAAAGGAAAGCGAGAAGGTCGGAACCGATGATTTGGAAAAATACTGTTCAATCTTTCTTCTGAATTCCTTTTCAGAAAGGAAGGATGTGTCAACCGTGATGAATGAGTTGTTGATATTTCTGGCAAACATCTGCCTCTCCACCGCAATCGCTTCCTCGAGGGTGTTGGCGGTGTTGATCAATAACAGCGGATGCATGCGCCGGGTGCTCTTGTATCTGTGAAGAAGGACGGAATCGCTGGCTTCCAGGAAAAGCACCTGAACCTCGATATTCTGTCCCTTGAGTCCGCGCAGGAACGCAGCGAAGTCCTGGGCGGTGGTCGAAAGTGCGAGATAGCTGTAACGGGGATCCGTGCTTGTCTCAATCATATCCACAAGCAGGGTGACCAGCTGAACCGGGAAGTTATCGATGACATGATAGCCCATATCCTCAAGAAATCTGGTTGCGGTGGATTTGCCCGCGCCGCTCATGCCGCTGACGAGAATCACGCGTTTATTCTTTGCCATAATGTTCACCTTCTCTTCGTATTCATCTATTTTATCATCGTGTCTTTCATATCACAACGCATCCGGGTGTGCCATGTGTGAAAGCGGAAGGAAAATTAAAAACCGGCGGCTTTCACCGGTTCAGATCCATCCAAAATGTTTACAGGCGTTGCGGATGCCGTCATCCTCTGCCGCATCCGTGATATAGTCCGCCATCTCAAGCAGACGCCTGTCACCGTTGCCCATGGCGATGGAAGTCCATTCCTTGCGGAACATGACCATATCATTTTCACCGTCGCCGAATACGACGACATCTTTGATATCCGCCCCGAGATATTCCATCATATCGCGGATGCCCTGGTCCTTGGCGTCATGCTGGTACCAGAAGTAATCGGCGCCCATGCGGATATGGCCGAGGAGATCTCTGTTTTTCAGGCGGTATTCCTCGCTTTCCGGAATGGAGATGTAAATCTTGTAGATGTCTTTCAGATCATCGTATTCCATTTCCGGCTGATAGATATAATTGGTCGGTTCTCTGCGTTCGCCGAACTGTTCCAGGAAGCGGTGATCACGCATGACAACATCAATGCTGTCATTGACTGCCACAAGGATTCCATAGCCAAGCTCATCAGCCTCATGAATCACCTGAAGCGCCTTGTCTCTGTCCAGCGGACTGTTTTTGACCAGCTGATCATTGATGACCAGAGCAGCTCCGCCATTGGCCACGAAATTGTGCACCCCTGCATCATGGGCGGCTTTGACTGTCTTGTAATATGCCCTGCCGGTGGCGATTGCCACAAAGTGACCGTTTTCCTCGAGCTTTCTCAATGTCTCAAGGCCGCTTTCCACAAGCTTTCCGGTGTGGATATTGGTAAGAGTTCCGTCAATATCGAAAAAGAAATATTTCTTCATATCAATAAAGCCTTCTGCGGCTTTCACTCAGATTGTCACAATAATATGCGATTTCCAGATCTTTGGAAGGATGCTCCGCTGATCCTTTGATGATCCTGTCCCCTTCCAGCATGTTCTTGAGCATGCCTTCGCAGACGGCGCGCACGTCTTTCTCATCATTGAGCGCCATCAGATCGGAAGCTTTGACAATCATTTCATTCCAGCCGTTGAGATTGTATTCACGCTTGCGGAAAAAGACTGCTTCTTTGTAATCTGCCATAACTTCTCCTAGCAATTCTCGTCTGCCCATTCATGATTCTCATTGAGCAGCTCTTTCAGTTCACTCATATCATCGATGATCCGGTTCGGTTTCAGCTCTTCGATCGCCTCGCGTTTGGAAGGATCGCTGATAAATGCAACCGAGTAGACACCGGCTGCCTTGGCGGCACGGATATCATTCAGTCCGTCTCCGACATAAACGCAGGAATCATGTCCGCGCTTGAGTTTTTTACCGGCATACAGGATTCCGCCCGGTTCCGGTTTGAGATCGGTATAAAGGTCACGGCCAAGAATGGTTCCGAAACAATGTGACAGATCAAGCTGACGCAGCCATGATTCACATGAGGAAGTCATTCTGGTTGAAACAATGCCAAGCACATATCCGTTCTGCCACAGTTCATCCAGAGTGGTTTTCACATTGGGATAGAGGGATACGGAATCACTCCATGAGAAGGAGCTTTGATATTTTCTGTATTCATCGCAAAGCTGATCCGCATCCTGATCCGGGAAGAGCTTCTCCATCGCCTCTTTCAGAGGAAGACGGAAGACAAGATTGCGCTTGTCCTTGGTGAAATTGAGCGGATCGTTATATCTCATATACAGATATTTGAAACACTGGATGACCATTGATCTTGTGTCCATGATGGTTCCGTCCAGGTCAAAGAGCACGATCGGTTTGGTCGGTCTTCTCTTGTGCACAAGATAGTAAAGGGCGATGCCGAACAATTCAACGCATACAGCGGGAATCATAACCCCTCGGGCGGTCGGATCCCATCCGAAGACCATGCAGATGAGTCTGGACAGGGCGATGAACATGAAGCCGATCGCCGCCACATCGCCGCGTCTTCTGCCTTCGTGATAGGGACGCACAAAGAAGTAGAGCACCAGGAAGCCGATCAGATCAATGCCGTTGGCAAACCAGATTGACACATCGGCGAAGGATCTGCCGAAACGCGCAATCACCGCAAACAGCAGAAGCGAAGGCATCAGCACATCCATCGTGCGCAATGTGGACATATGTCTGCGCGTGCAATAGAAGAACATCATCGCACTGATACCGACAATCGTTCCCAGAATATCAAATCCGCCGTCACTGAGCGCAAAGATATAAGGAATATATTTCAGATATTCCGGAAGGTTTTCCAGCACCCAGAAGATTCTTCCGCCAAGCACACCTCCGATCATGCACAGTACAAGCATTTCATCGACGGTGTCGACGTCATAGCCATGCGCCTTCATGCCTTTTGAAGTCAGCAGATATGCCGCGATCACACCCGCAATCAGGGTGATCGCATACCAGCGCAAAGCGAATGATCCGATGCTCAGGAATGTATAGCTGTCAGGAAAAAACCGCATAATCAGTTATCCTCTCTTCCCGCATATTCTCTGAACCTGCGGCGGAGCTCTTCGGCACTGTTGTAGCCCGCTCCCTGCAGTCTGAAGTTGGTAACGGCTGATTCAACCAGAACCGCCACGTTGCGGCCGGCGCTGATCGGAAGGGTGATGGTCGGAACAAGCACATTGAGAATGTTTGTGAAGCGTTCCGCCTCATCGCCGATGCGGTTGAAGCCGGTCTGGTATTCATAAGGCTCCAGATGGATCACCAGATCAATCTTGGTGGAATCCATCAAAGCCGAGGCACCGAACATCTTTTCCACATCGATGATGCCGATACCGCGGATTTCCATCAGTCCTTTGGTGATTTCAGGGGAATGGCCGTACACGCTGTTGTGGATATGCTGAACATCGACACGGTCATCGGAAATCAGGACCTGGCCGTTTTTGATCAGTTCCAGCGCGGTTTCGGATTTACCCATGCCGCTTTCACCGGTTAACAATACACCTTTGCCATAGACGCTCATGAGCACGCCGCTCATCGTATCCTCGGGAGCGAGTTTCTCATCCAGGTAAGTGATGACATCCGTTACCGTGCGGTAAGTTTCAATGGATGTGCGCAGAATCGGGAAGTTGTTCTTCTGTGCGAGCTCCGCCAGAATGGGCGGAAGCGGATTGGATCTTGTGATGATGATGGCTGGGGTCAGACCATCCATTAACATCGGGAATCTTGCCCGCTGGTCTTCCTCGCTCATGGTCCGGATAAACTCGGACTCCTTGTTGCCGATCAGAACGATTCGTCTGGGTTCACTCATTTTATAAAAACCGCACAGCTCAAAACCGGGGCGGTTAATATCAGGTACAACTGTCCAGCGGTCCAGTGATGCGTCATTGCCGGTCAGCTGTTCAAATTTGAAGAATTGGACGATTTCGCGGATCGTAACCTTCTTGTCATATTTGTTTTCTGACATAATGAAAATACCTCCGTGAAGTTACGATAAGTATACCATGAGTGACTTTGGAATTCGCGTGAATGAAAAAGATTTTCATTAAGTCCTCACGACACAGAAAAACACCGGGGATTTCTCTCCGGTGCATATGACAATAATCATTCAACTGATACGGCATTCATGTGCTCTTCCGTCCAGGAAAGAGCCTTTTTCAGATACTGTCCGGTCCAGCTTTCCGGGATGGAAGCGATCTTTTCCGGGGTTCCCTGGGCAACGATGGTGCCGCCGCCGTCACCGCCTTCCGGACCGAGATCGATCACCCAGTCGGCGCTCTTGATCACGTCGAGATTGTGTTCGATGACAATGACCGTATCACCGTTGTCGACGATTCTCTGCAGGACTGCGATCAGACGCTTGACATCATCGGTGTGCAGACCGGTGGTCGGCTCATCCAGAATATACAGGGTTTTGCCGGTTGCCTTCTTCTGCAGTTCGCTGGCCAGCTTGACACGCTGCGCCTCACCGCCGGAAAGGGTTGTGGAGGACTGTCCGAGCTTGATATAGCCCAGACCCACATCATTGAGGGTCTGCAGTTTCTTGACAATCTTCGGATGGTTGGCAAAGAAGACAAGCGCCTCCTCGACCGGCATCTCCAGCACGTCATAGATATTCTTTCCCTTGTAGGTGCACTGCAGGGTTTCCTCATTGTAGCGCTTGCCGTGGCATACTTCGCAGGGCACATAGACATCCGGCAGGAAGTTCATGGAAATGACTTTCACACCGTCTCCCCAGCATGCCTCACATCGGCCGCCTTTGACATTGAAGGAGAATCTTCCCTTGTCATAGCCGCGCATGCGGGCTTCCGGTGTTTTGGCAAACACATCGCGGATATCATCGAAGACGCCGGTATAGGTTGCCGGGTTGGAGCGCGGGGTGCGTCCGATCGGATCCTGGTCAATCTGAACACACTTGTCGATGTTTTCCAGACCTTTTACCGACTTGCATTTGCCCGGTCTGATTTTCTGTCTGCCCAGACTCTGCAATACGGACTTCATGAAAACCTCATTGACCAGGGTGCTCTTGCCTGAGCCTGAGACACCGGTGACAAGAATCAGCTTGCCCAGCGGGAATTTGACATTGATGTTTTTCAGGTTGTGTTCCGTCGCCCCTCTGATTTCAACACTCAGACCGTTGCCCTTGCGGCGTGTCTTCGGTGTTTCGATAATCTTTCTGCCGCTCAGATACTGACCGGTGATGGATTTCTCATTGGCCATGACTTCTTCGGGAGTGCCGTTGGCGATCACCTCGCCGCCATGCACGCCAGCTCCCGGACCGATATCGACGATCCAGTCCGAACTCATCATGGTTTCCTCATCATGTTCGACGACGATCAGTGAATTGCCGAGGTCTCTCATGTTTTTCAGGGTTGCGATCAATTTGGAGTTGTCCCGCTGGTGCAGACCGATGCTGGGTTCATCCAGAACATAGAGAACACCGGAAAGGTGTGAGCCGATCTGGGTGGCCAGACGGATGCGCTGCGCCTCACCGCCGGAGAGAGTTCCGGCCAGACGGTCCAGGGTGAGATATTCCAGACCGACATCCTTGAGGAACTGCAGACGGCTGCGGATTTCCTTGAGCACCATATCGGCGATCTTGGTTTTTTCCGTATCCAGCTTTAGCGCATTCACCCAGTCCAGCGCGTTGACCACGCTTCTTCTGGTGAAATCGTTGATATTGGAATCGCCGACTCTGACGGAGAGAACCTTCTCATTCAGTCTCTTTCCCTGGCACTTGGGGCATTCCGATTCAATCATGAAGGAATGGTACCAGTCCTTGGACATCGCGGAGGATGTTTCGACATAGCGTCTTTCGATCAGACTTTTGACGCCTTCAATATAATCGTTGCGGGTGTACTGGTTGCCGCCGGATGATGTGATCGAATACTTGATCGGATGATCGCTGCCATAGAGGATGGCATTGAGCTGTTTCTTTGTCAGGTCTTTGATCGGTGTATCTTCGGAGATCTTGTATTCCTTTAACAGAATGGCAAAGGTCTGCCACTCGATGTTGTCTGTATCAACGATGTTCTTGTAATAGCGGATCGCGCCTTCACGGATGGATTTGGAACGGTCGGGAATCAGATTGTCCACATCCACCTCTTCCGTGATGCCCAAGCCATGGCACATGTCGCATGCGCCAAGCGGAGCGTTGAATGAGAACAGTCTGGGCTCCAGGGAAGGCACGCTGAATCCGCAGATGCGGCAGGCGAAATGACTGGAGAAGGAAAGCTCCTGATCTCCGGCCAGAACCAATGCCTTGCCATCGGCCAGATTGAGCGCGGTCTCAATCGAGTCATTGACACGTGAGCGGCTGTCTTCGGTTTTCACAATGCGGTCAATGATGACATCCACATCATGACGTTTGTTCTTGTCCAGTTCGATCTCATCCTCAAGCATGCGGATTTCCCCGTCCACACGCACACGGATATAGCCGTCCTTGAGCAGTTTCGCAAAGGTGTCCTTGAAGGTGCCCTTTTTGTTTGAAACCAGCGGCGCCATGATGGTCAGCCTTGTCCTGTCATCCAGTGCCATAACCGTATCGGTCATCTCCTTGATGGTCTGACCGGTGATCGGAATGTTGTGATTGGGACAATAGGGTGTTCCGGTTCTGGCATAAAGCAGACGCAGATAGTCATAGATTTCCGTAACCGTGCCGACGGTTGATCTCGGGTTGTTTGAAGTTGTTTTCTGATCGATTGAAATTGCCGGGGAAAGACCTTCAATCAGTTCCACATCCGGTTTTTCCACACCGCCGAGGAACTGTCTGGCATATGCGGAAAGAGATTCCACATAGCGGCGCTGTCCCTCCGCGTAAATCGTATCAAAGGCGAGCGACGTCTTGCCGCTGCCGGACAGACCGGTCATGACAACCAGCTTGTTTTTCGGGATATCAAGGGAGATGTTTTTCAGGTTGTTTTCCTTCGCTCCCCGGATGATCAGTTTATCCGGTTCCATATCAAGAGCCTCCTTTTAAACAGATAAGGAATATCACTCTCTCAAACGATATTCCTTATGATTGTTTCGATATTATAGCATAAGCCGTTGCGCACACAAGCGCATAGAGCTACATATATTTGAATTTTTTTGATCTGATGTTTCACGAATCCTTTTTGACAAGATCGGAAAGATCGCACAGCATTGCCCACGCCTCGCGCGGAGACATGTCATCCGGATTCACCGCTTTGAGTTTTTCACGGATCTCATCGGCGGTCTTGTCTTCTTTTTTCATTTCAATCAGCTGATAGCTCTGCTGAACCACCCGCCGTTTGGATTCAAGTTCCTTCTGAAGTCCCTTTGCCCTTTCAAGCACGGAATCGGGCAGACCTGCAAGTCTGGCCACGTTGATGCCGTAGGAATGACCGGCCGGTCCTTCCTTGATCTTGTACAGGAAGGTGACTTTATCATTCTCCTCCTTGACCGCCACATGCACATTTCTCACGGTGCCGATTGAATCGGCCAGTGAGGTCAGTTCATGGTAGTGGGTGGAGAACATGGTTTTCGCATGCACACATGCGGCGATGTATTCGATCATCGCCTGGGCAAGCGCCATGCCGTCGTATGTGCTGGTTCCTCTGCCGATTTCGTCAAAGAGAATCAGGGAGTTCTCAGTGGCTTCCTGAAGTGCGCGGTTCGCCTCATTCATTTCCACCATGAAAGTCGACTGGCCGGAAAGAATGTCATCGCTGGCGCCGATTCTCGTGAAGATCTTGTCGAAGACCGGCATCCGGCATGTTTTCGCCGGCACAAAGCAGCCGATCTGGGCCATGATCACGATCAGTGCGGTCTGGCGCATATAGGTGGATTTACCGCCCATGTTGGGACCGGTGATCAGAAGGATATCCTTTTCATGATTCATTTTGAGCGAATTGGACACATAGCGGGGATCCTTCATCAATTCATCCAGGATCGGATGTCTGCCCTGCACAATCTCCAGTTCATCATCCGTAAACTGCGGACGCACATAGCGGTTTGCCGAAGAAACTTCCGCCAATGCGCCATAGCAGTCAATCTCGGCAAGAATTCTGGATAATCTCTGCAGTCTGGGCAGATAGGTGCGGATCTCATCAAGCATTTCCGCAAACAGCTGCTTCTCAATGCGGATCGCATTCTCCTGGGCATGAAGAATGGCATCTTCCTTTTCTTTCAGTTCGGAAGAAATGAAACGTTCGGCATTGGTCAATGTCTGCTTTCTGACATAGCCCCATTCCTCTTTCACCAGCGGAATATTGGACTTGGTGATTTCAATATAATATCCGAATACCTTGTTGTATCCGATCTTGAGTGTTTTGATGCCGGTGCGCTCACGTTCCTTCGCTTCCAGCGAGGCGATGAATGCCCTTCCGTTGCGCTGGATCTCTCTGGCCTCATCGAGTTCCTTGTTATATCCGTCGCGGAACATTCCGCCATCGCTGCTTAACACCGGTGGATTCTCCACAAAAGCATCCTTGAGCTTTTCGTATAACGAACTGAGCGGATCCGCGGATGAGAATTCTCTGAATTCATCGCAATCCACCGCTGAAAGGATGGCCGGCGCCTGGGCGAGGGTTTTGCTTAAACGCTGACAGTCCACCGCGTTGGCGGTATTCATGGCGCATCGTGCGATCAGTCTCTGAAGATCATAGATCTCTCCCATCGCATCGCGCATCTGCTGTCTCTGCATGAAGTGCTTCATCAGCCATTCGGTCCGTTCCAGACGCTTCTCAATCATTTCCCGGGAAACAAGCGGTTTTTCAATCCAGCGTCTGAGTTCTCTGGAGCCCATGGCCGAACGGCAGCGGTCAAGGAATGTCCATAATGTGACTGCCTTGCCGGTGTCATGAAGCGGCGTGATCAGTTCCAGATTGATTCTGGTCGAATAATCCATGTAGAGGATTTCCTCTTCCTTCTCAATTCTGGCGGGCTGCAGATGGGCCAGCAGGTGCTTCTGGGTGACTTCCAGATAATTGAGCATGCGGCCGTAGGACTGCAGATCATAATCGCGGATGATTCCGTCGGTCAAAGGAATGTAATCCTGGCGGATGGAGGTCTCATCGCAATAGGAGATGACAACCTGGTACTCCCTTAACATGCGGATGATCTTCTCACGGAAATCCCTCGGCAGTACAACCTCGCGCACATTGGAACGCAGAATGGTCTGCACAAAGGTGCTGTCTTTGTGGGCAATGTCCTCAATATAGTTTTCACCGGTGCTCATTTCCGTGATGGCCAGGGAATAGCCATAGCCATAGTCCGTCGCGGCAGCCAGATATACCGAACTCTTCTCATCGGAGATTTCATCCATGACGGTGCCGGGGGTGATCACTCTGACCACGTCCCTGTCCACCAGTCCGGTGGATTCCTTCGGATCGGAAAGCTGCTCGCAGATCGCGATCTTGTATCCTCTCTGGACCAGTCTCTGCACATAGGAAGTGACTGCGTGATGAGGAACTCCGCACATCGGAATCCGTTCCGCCACGCCTCCCGCCTTGCCGGTCAGGATCAGATCGAGTTCCCTGCTCGCTGTTTTGGCGTCTTCAAAGAACATCTCATAGAAATCCCCGACCCGGTAAAAAAGCAGCACGTCCGGGTACTGTTCATGTATTTTCAGATAATGCTCGATCATCGGTGAGTATTTTTCAGCCATAATATCCCTCGAAAAGCCCGTATATTATACCATAATCCGCAATTCCCATCTGAAGAGAATCAGCCGTCGGATGCGGCATTGCACTGTGATTTCAGATCCGGAAAAGCACATTGCCCTGCACAACAATACCATCAGTCAATTGATGTTTTTTTTCTGATGGTAGAATAAATATATCAATAAAGCCGGTTTTGTCATTTACCGGCATTCTCCACAATCGTTTCAATACTCTTTATGTGTGTTTTTACTGTTTATAAGGAGGTGAAGATCAACCATCTTTACTGATCGGAGGAATCTATCATGAGTAACAATAAATTATTATGTGTTATCTGCGCTTCCATGATTCTGTTTGCCGGATGTACATCTCAGAATGCACAGAACAGCAAGAAAACACCTGCACCGGAGGATATATTTATGAGCGGAACCGGATCTGGCGAACTGATCGAAGTATTCAACTCTGTGGAAGACCGGGTAAGATCGAGCGATGCGATCATTTATGCCGAAGTTGCTGATTTTGAGATGGTTCCCGAGAAAGGATCCGGATTCGTTCACACGATTGAAACACTCCATATCATAGAAACGCTGTACGGAGATCTTGAACCTGATTCAGAAATAACTGTGGATGAACTTGGCGGCTATGTACTGATCAAAGACTTCCTCGATGCATTTGAAACAGAAATGGAGCGATCCGGTTTCCGGGAGGGCTGGTTCGGCAAACTCTCAGATGAGGAACTCGGGACGAAGTATTTTGCTGAAGTTCCCGAAGGCTATTATTATCCCGAAATCGGTGACAAAGCTGTGTATTTCGTGAAGAAGCGTCTTTCGAGTACGGAAGATATATACTATGTCGCAGGTGCCTGGCAGGGGGAATACAGAGAAATGAATGAGGGGCTCCTGGTCTGGCCGAATGTCAACAACAACTCACTGACTGATCCGGAAAAGAAATTCGCTCCGCGCACGATACAATATGATGAATTGAAAGAACAGATTCTGGAAGCTGCCGGGAAACAGTGACAGTTTGTACGCTGCTGTCATATGACTGCAGCTGCAATTCCCGGCTTTCAGCATATTAAAACCGGCAATGCCGGTTTTAATATGGATATTTAATTGTGCCTGATCAGTTTGTGTTGACGGAGCGGATGCCCTCACGCATGGCATCCGTGATGCCGCGGCGGATCATCGTGCTGCCTGCTCCGAAGCAGATCACATAGCCGGCTCTGGATTCATAAATCCTGTACGTGCCGAGTTTCTTCATGCGGTTCATGTCAACCTTGTTGGGATCATAGACGCCGATGGTCATGGAGGCGATGCCCGACTGGGTCATCTTGATATTCTCGATGCCGCCGACCGCCTTGATGGTGCCTCTGATCAGGCGTTCCTTGTTGCCGGAATCAAACAGATCCACAGCCATGCGTTTGAAGTAAAGCCTGGTCACAAAGAAATAGATCACCATGGACACAGCACCGATCGCCGCGATGTACATGAGCGTTTTGGAAAGCGAAGGATACTGCAAATAATTCAGGAATTCCGGAAGGCTTCCCGGGAATGCGCTCATGACCGCGGTATCGGTATTGCTGTAGCCGAGATAGATATGAAGACTCTGGCAGACCGCATAGAGCAGACCTGTATAGCCCAGATGGAACACAAACAGCAGCGGACACAGAATCGCAATCATCAGTTCCAGCGGAAGCAGAATACCGCTGAACAGACTTGCCGCAGTCGCGATCAGGCAGAAGATTCTGCGCTTTCTGCGCTGAATGGCATCCGTCTGCATCGAGAACATGGCCCAGATCATGCCCGGCACCGCGAATATGTTCAGAATGTAATATGGTGTGAAGAAGCGTCCTGCCATTCCGACCAGCGCATTGGCCTGCAATTGGGCGGTCCAGATGTTCACATCGCCGGCGATCGAAACACCGGCCATATTGACCCATGAGCCGCCGTTGTTCGCAAACCAGAACGGCGCGCGGATCCATGTGCCAAGATTCATCACACCCAGGAATCTGTTCATGATTCCATATAAACCCAGATTGACCGGGTTGGAGGTGTCAACGGTGATGAAGCGGATGATTCTCTGCATGAAATTCACCGCGAAGGGCCAGACATAGCTGATCGCAATTCCGGCCAGTCCGCAGAAGAACAGTGTTCTGATTGCCACTGATAACTCTTTGGAGACAAACCCGAAGATACCGTCCTCGTTGCGTTTGCGCGAGCGGTTGTATGACCAGTTGGTGATGGATGCCACGATGATAGCGCCGATGATACCGGTCTGCAGCGGATAATGAACCGCCTTGTTGAACAAAGCGATGGAAGAGTGTGAAACACTGATGCCGAGCACGCTTGAATAAGCGGTCACGGGCAGCTCCGAAGTTGTAAAGAAGATGGTCGCATACAGGAAGATGGCATAACCGGCAATCGCCGAAATGATCGTGGTGCCGCTTCCCGATCTTCTTGTGACAAGACGGATCATGAATATGAACGGGAAATAGACAATAATGAAACGGCCTGCCTGCAGCAGCAGCTCGGCAACCGCCCTGACATAATCATTTGTGATATAAGCGGAAATACCGAGCGCCGGATTGGTCAGAAGATTTCCCAGGCCGCTGATGAAAACAGCCGCAAAAATCACCTCCAGCGGAAATTTCAGTATTTCATAATAGGAACGCCAGTTTCGCATTGTCTTACCTCGGATCACTCAGCTCAGAACAGACTCTTGAGTCTGTCAAAATAAGATACCTGTCTGCCCCTGAGCATATGGACAGCAGTTGTTTTCGCAATATAAATCTTAATCGAATTCACATCATCAATATGATAAACATCCGCATCGCAGCCGATCACGGCCTGATTGAACGAAGCGGAACGGAATTCCAGTTCCGTATCGCCTTTGAGCACGATCGGCGCTTCCAGCGAACGGTATTTGGAATGATGAATGCCGGCCATTTCAGTCAGTTCAATCAGATCGAGCCCCTCCTGGATCACGGCGCCGCCTAAAGAGCGGTTATATGCGGTAGAACCCAGCTGTGTGCACACACAGAGACCGGTTCCGCGGAAGGTTTCAAACTTCTGCCCGTTGACATAAACATCAATGACCTGCGTGCGCGCAGCGTTTTCCACCCGGATTTCATTGATCGCATTATGCTTGATTCCCGCATAATTAACCTGCAGAAGCGGATATGTCACTTCGGTGCATCTGCCTTCGAGGAAGGTTTGAATGAATTCATCATATTCCGAATCACGGTAATCCGTATAAAAGCCAAGCGTACCAGTATGGATTCCGTAGAATTTCATATCCCTCAGTGAGATCGTATGGGCACGCATGATTTCATGAACCGCATAGATAAATGTTCCGTCTCCTCCTATGACAAAGCAATAGTCGGGATAGAGATCATCATATTCATAACCGTTTGCGGTAAGATCCGCAATGGTGCGCTGTTTCAGCTGTTCGGACAGTTCATCCGGTCTTGCGGTGACTTTAAATTTCTTCATAGCTTTCCTCACTGCTATAAGTATACACAACCTCGCGGCATTTGAAAAAGCCGCGATGCGGCTTTTCAATATCAGGAAATTCTTGTGCCGGGCTCAAGTCCGTTGACTTCGACCACTGCGATCTGTCTTTCGTCCTTGCCCGCCAGCAGCATGCCCTTGGACTCAACGCCTCTGATGACTGCCGGTTTGAGGTTGGTGATGACGACGACATTCTTGCCCATGACCTGACCCGGTGTATAGCTCTGGGCCAGACCGGAAACGATCTGTCTGACATCTCCCTGGCCAAGATCAACCTTCAGCACGAACAGCTTGTCCGCCGCCGGGTGTCTTTCACAGGAGAGAACCTTGCCGACTCTGAGCTCGATCTTGTCGAAATCAGCCGGTTCGATTTCAGCCTTCTTTTCAGCCGCCTTCTTCTTGACTGCCTTGTAGACCTTCTGGATTTCCTCAACCTTTGCCATGACTTCCTTTTCATTCAGTCTTGCAAAGAGGATTTCCGGCTTCTCAGTGACGCGGATATCTGTTTCCAGCAGGCCGAATTCGTTCAGGGAATCGGTATCCTTCTCCATGGTGTTGAGCGACCAGAGAATCTTGTCGGCTGTATCCGGCAGGAACGGTCTTAACAGAACACCGGCGATACGGACGCATTCGAGCAGGTTGTAAAGAACGGTTGCCAGTCTGCCGATCTGGTCAGGATCCTTGGCAAGCGCCCACGGCATTGTCTCATCAATGTACTTGTTGCAGCGGGAGAAGAGATCCAGGATATCCTGGATGGCATCCGCCACTCTGAGCTCATCCATATGCGCATTGACTTTGGATACGGTGTTCATTGCGAACTCCTTGAGCTCATCATCCAGCGGCATATCCTCGCGCGGGTTGGCGACGATGCCGTTGAAATATTTATTCTGCATGGACAGGGTTCTGTTGACCAGGTTGCCCAGGTTGTTTGCCAGATCGCTGTTGATTCTTTCGATCATCAGATCATAAGTGACATGACCATCCTGCGCGAAAGGCATCTCGTGCAGCATGATGAATCTGACCGCGTCAACGCCGAACAGGCTGACAAGATCATCCGCATAGATCACGTTGCCCTTGGACTTGGACATCTTGGAATCGCCGGTGAGCAGCCACGGGTGGCCGAAGACCTGCTTGGGAAGCGGTTCATTCAATGCCATTAACATGATCGGCCAGTAGATGGTATGGAAGCGGACAATGTCCTTGCCGATCAGGTGCAGATCCGCAGGCCAGTACTTCTTATATAATTCACTACTGTTGCCGTCCGCGTCATAGCCAAGGCCGGTGATATAGTTGCTTAATGCGTCAATCCAGACATAGACGACGTGTCTGGGATCGAAGTCAACCGGAATGCCCCACTTGAAGGAAGTACGGGAAACGCACAGATCCTGCAGACCCGGTCTTAAGAAGTTGTTCAGCATTTCATTCTTTCTGCTTTCCGGCTGAATGAAATGAGGATGATCCTCGATATACTTGATCAGTCTGTCCGCATATTTGGACATTCTGAAGAAGTAGGCTTCCTCGTCCATCGGATGAACCTCGCCGCCGCAGATCGGGCATCTGCCGTCTTCGGTCAGCTGGCTCTTTGTATAGAATGCTTCGCACTCCTGGCAATAGAGACCTTCGTATTTTCCCTTGTAGATGTCGCCCTGATCATAGAGTCTCTTGAAGATCTTCTGAATCTGTTTCTCATGATAGTCATCGGTTGTGCGGATGAACTTGTCATAGGAAATGTTCATGCAGTCAAACTGCTCTTTGATCACAGCTGAAACCTCGTCGACAAACTGCTTCGGTGTCTTGCCGGCAGCTTCCGCTCTCTGCTCAACCTTCTGACCATGTTCATCGGTACCGGTCTGGAAGCGGACATCATAGCCGTCATATCTCTTGTAACGGGCAATCGCATCCGCCAGAACGATTTCATAGACGTTGCCGATATGCGGTTTTCCGGCTGCGTAGGCAATCGCCGTCGTAATGTAATAAGGACCTTTGTTTTCCATCGTGTGCACCTCCTTGAAATAAAAAGACATCCCGAATGAAAGGACGTCTTGCACGCGTTACCACCTTTTTCTTGTTCTCCTTACGAAGAACCTCTCAAACGTTATAACGGACGTCTCCGTGCTGCCCTACTGCACTGTTCAGGCCGCAGGCTCAGGGGCCATCTTCATCGCGGTTATGGATACAGGCTCGCATCACCCGCCTGCTTTCTGAAATCCTTGTCCCGGGACTACTCTTCCCGTCATCGCCTTTCGCTTTATCTATTATATTTCAGCGGTATATTTTTGCAAAGACAAATCATGATTTCAGCTGTAAAACAGGCAGTTTTCAAGCCAAAAAATTCCATTTTCGTCATCATCCGGACCATTACCGGCGCTTATATCAAACCCAGTTTTTTCTTGTATTTCACAGCATGGAAGGATATGATGAATATGTATACGAGCTCGCTTTAACTCGGAAATACATAGAAAGGGAGTATCATTCTAATAATGGCAACGGGAAAGGTTAAGTGGTTCAACGCTGAAAAGGGCTATGGATTCATCACAACTGACGAAGGAAAAGACGTATTCGTTCATTACTCCGCAATTCAGGGTGAAGGCTTCAAAACTCTTGATGAGGGACAGGCTGTCACATTTGACATTACCGAGAGCGACCGCGGTCCTCAGGCTGGTAATGTTGTAAAACTTTAATCAGTACTAATAATGTGGCAAACAGAACGGGTCAACCGTTCTTTTTTGTTCCGCAGTCACAGAAACAGACTGCTTCAGTAAGCAGCATTTTTCAGAGAGCTCTTTTCTTCAGTACGACAATTGCGGCGTAATGATGAATCGAGAACTTTTCCGGTGCGATTGTCTCAAGAAGCTCACGGTGTTCTTTTTCCCATCCTGCCAGTTCTTCCGCATTCAAAGAAGCACCGACGCCCCGGCATGCGCGCATCCTTCCATGCCAGCTTTCCCTTGTAAACGGGACAAAGAGATCGTATTCTTCATGTTCTACAGGTTCGAAATAATCCAATACCGCCTGCCGTATATGAATCGGATGCTTTGTTTCACCGTACCCTGTCCATTCTGGATTATATTTCAGAACCAGGTCTTCACTTGCCTTTGCGATTGTATCCTCATACGGCAGCCAGGCCATAAACAGCACAACCAGCTTTCCTTCCGATTTCAGAATCCGCGCCAGGATGGGGCTGAGCTTTGCGTGGTCAAAATACCAGAAGCACTGACATGCGGTCACGATATCGAAGGATTCGTCCGCAAACCGGATTTCTTCGGCCGCGGCAGCCTGAAAATCAATCTGCATATTCTCCGCCCGTGCCATCTGTTTTGCCTGTTCAATCTGTTCTTCCGAGATATCAATGCCGGTCCATTTTGCGCCAAAGCGAAACATATTGCGCGGCAGTACCCCGGTGCCGGTGCCAAGATCCAGCACATTCTGTCCCTCAGTACAAAGTCCTCTGTTCACAATCCTCTGATAGAACTCTTCCGGGTAAATATCTCTGTACTTTGCATAATCTGCGGAGGTTCTCCCCCAATCAAAAGCCTTTCCGCCATCGATCCGTTTGTCAATAATATCCATATGTATATCCTTTGTGCATCTTATCAATAAATCAGCCCGGAACACTTCTCATGTTTCAGGCTTCTTTTTCTATGCGGGTTTACTGTTATTGCGGTTAAGCAGAAACATCTCTGTCACTGTTTCAGCGATGAGAAGTCCAAGCGTGATCAGAAACGCCCGTTTCAGATTTACCGTGATCAGCGGACGGAACGGACCCAGGAACACAAATGCGGCAAATACACCGTGAGAACCGTTTGTGAAACGGACCAGAGCGAACACCGCAAGCAGACAGATCTTCCAGATCTCAATGAAGGTCAGTTCATTTTTCTCACTCTGAAGTGCGGTATACAATGTGCCCGCCGCGTATACGGCAAGAATGATCAGACCGATCACAGTCAGCTGCGCGGTCTCTCCCGGAATGAGAGCTGTTTCTGATACAGCCGTTCCGATGACCCACGAAATCGCATGCATGATCAGAACAAGAATAATATTTTTGTATTTCATTTCTGTATTTCTTTTTTAAAGCAATCAGCCTGCGGAAAAATCCTGCAGGCTGATATTCATTTGCTTAACGTTTTGTGATGTCTCTTTCGTTGTTGATTTCCAGAAGCTTGTTGGTGAGCTGGTTCTCGATTCTTCTGAGTTCAAGCTCGGCAGCCTCACGCTTCTCGTGGCCTTCTCTCTGGATCTGCAGAACTTCATCAAGAGTGGCAATGAGCTGCTCGTTGGTATGCTGGAGAGTTTCGATATCGACGATGCCTCTCTCGCTTTCCTTTGCCACATCGATGGTTGCCTGATGCAGGGTTTCCGCATTCTTCTTGAGCAGGTCGTTGGTCATGTTGGTGACTTCGCGCTCCGCTTCCATCGCCTGCTTGGAATGCTCGATACCGAGTGAGAGAACAATCTGGTTCTTCCAGAGCGGGATGGTGTTGACCAGAGTGCTCTGGATCTTCTCAGTCATCAGTGTATCGTTGTTCTGAACCAGACGGATCTGCGGTCCCATCTGGATGGAAACCTGTCTTGTCAGTTCCAGGTCATAGAGTTTCTTTTCAAATCTGACGCATGCCTGTTCCAGATCATTGGCAGCCTGCGCATCTTCGGGAAGATTGGATTCCTTTGCCTTTTTGATCAGCGCGGGAAGTTCATTCTCACGGACATCCTTGAGCTTTTTCTTACCTGCCAGAATGTACATGGACAGTTCTTTTGTATTTGTGGCATTGCGCTCATACAGTTCATCAAGCAGAGCGATATCTTTCAGCAGGGTGATCTGGTGATCTTCCAGGATGCCGGCAATCTTTTCGACATTGACTTCCGCCTTGTCATACTTTGCCTTGTATTCTGTGACCTTGTCCTTGCCCTTGCCGAACAGGCCGCTGAAGAAACCCTTGTTGTCCTGGGAATCATCGGTGGTCTTCAGTTCAACAACCAGATTGCTTAACAGAGAGCCGATCTCGCCGAGGTCCTTTGTACGGACATTCTGCAATGCTGTGTTGGAGAAGTCTGTGACTTTCTTCTGGGCAGCTGAACCGTACTGGAGAATGGTATTGGATTCAGTGATATCGATCTTCTTGGAGAAGTCATCGATGGTCTTGCGCTCAGCCGGGCTCAGGGCCATTTCCTCAAGCGGATCCTTTTCCGGTTCCGCTTCCTGTTTCTGTTCAAGCTCGTTCAGTTTTTTCTCATTCTCAGCCGCAACTTCATCGGGAGTCAAAGTCAGTGTGATGGTGGGTTCTTCCTGAACCTGTGCCTGAGTTTCCTGTTGATTATTGTTCAATTCGCTCATGATAAACTCCTTACTTTTCTATGATTTATACAGAATCAGTATAGCATGACGCATGCGTCAGGCGTTTGTTTCTTTCTTTTTTTTGAGATTGATCAGCCACACGAGAATGTTCAGTCCGATCAATACACCCACCGGGATGGCAACTGACTTTGCATATAAGTCAAAGGTTGCCTGGTTGGCATGCTTGAACAGTTTGATCAGATTCAGCGAAGAAGTTTTTGTCCGCTGTTTTCTGGCTGTTTTATAGGTGTCGGGAAGATCGTCAATGCCGTCCTTTCCTCTTTCAAAATGAGCCGCATAGGAGGAGATTGCCGACCAGAGCTTGATCGCCGCGCCATCGCCGCTGCGCATGGTCATGACCTCAAAGTCACTGACCGGTCTGCCGGTTTCATCGTAAACATTGCATTCGGCGCTGACTTTGCTTTCTTCCTTCATCCGCTCAATGGACTGAAGAATATCAACTGTGGTGATCACCGGATACAGACGGTCGCCTGTGGCGGCGATGTAATAGCCGTCCGCTTCTTCGGTATAAACGTCTATGACACGGTTGGTAACAGGCCGGTTCATAGAATATTCATAATACATTCTGCCGAAATGGAATTTTTCCGGTGAGTTGTCATCATGGAGAATGAGATCCATCTCACACAATGCCAGGAGATCATCTCCGCGCATATACACATGCACGAGGTTGTATCCCGGAATTCCGTCTGTGCCCATGCCTTTGTAAGCCATTGAGAACAGATCATTCGCGCTGACATTGCCCTGCAGGATGGTCCCTGTCACCATGCCTTCGGTAATGATACTGACCGGTTTTGCCTCATCGGATTCCGGCGCATTGTAAGCTTCAATCATGGAATCCGTCAGCAGATCCGCCGCTTCCGCAAAGCCTTTGCCGGAATTGATGCGGCCGAATGTGGTCAGTGAATAGCCGGCACGGAAGATCGGATCCTGATTCAGGCTGAATCTGCGCATGACGGAATCATTGATTTCAGACTGATATCCCCTGATCGCTTCCGTGATACTTCCGTCCGCCCCATATAAAGAGGAGGATACCGGAACGATCTCATAATTTTTCACATTTTTCGTGGACGGCTCAATATCGAGAACACCGAAGGATGTACCATAAGGATCGCTGGACACAATCAGTGTGTTTCCCTGTTTGCGGTATTTCTGTTCCGCCTTATGATTTCCGCCGGCAATGATCAGATTGATTTCCGCCGCATTGCACAGCTCTTCATAATTGTCCTCGTCCGTGCTGTAAAGGCAGATGATATAATCAGCGCCTTCCTTTTTCAGTGCCGCTGAGGCAACCGATGCGGCCGCAAGCGGATCCGTGATCGTGATCGGTGCGCCTTCCCCATATGCTTCATCCGGATCGCACAGACCGAATACGCCGATCTGATATTCACCGCATTCAATCATTGTGTATGCACTGCCCTCAGCAGCTGTCCAGCCTTGCTTGAAGCCGTTGGCTTCTGAATCGGAACCGGCTGATACATTGGCCAGAACCAGAGCCGGATGGCTTCCGGCTGCGGAAAGCATTTCCCCGAACTTTCCGGCGCCGTAGGTGAAATCATCCAGACCCACGCTCACCGCGTCATAGCCCATCTGACTCATCAGGCTCAGATCGGGTGCCTTGGTGGAATTGAGCGACGCGTACATGGTGCCGGCCGAGAAGTTGCCCGCATCCAGAAGAACGGTCTGTTCCGTGCGGTATTCATCCAGCGCTGTGGAAAGATATTCATAGCCGCCGCTGTAAACGACCGCATTCTGCTCATCGAGTGTTTTTACCTGTTCAATATGGTCACGCAGATCATGTGTGAAAAGGATTCTCACCTCTTCTGAGTCTGCCTTCGTTTCTATATATAAGCTGTCCGTTGCGGCCGCCGTCAGGGCCAGAACCATACAGGCTGATATCCATTTTTTCATGTGCACACCTCCACATGATTATATCAAAGTATCACTCACTTTGACCTTGCATTATGAATACGATCTCAGTTTAACAAAATATTAAAATACCTCGTCCATTAACACACGCACATAAACTGTATATATTGCGTATATACGGTAGACCATTATGAAAATACTCATCAATAATCGAAGCGGGCAGCCCATCTATGATCAGTGCTTACGCCGCTGTTATACAGATGAAGCCTCTCATTCCTGATCTTCCCGAAGCGCAGCTGATGCCTGCGTATACCATCCTGATGCCGGCTGTGATTCTGGTGACTTCAGTGATCGCATCATATTTCATTTCAAAAGAAAACTGATCGCTCTTAAAAGACGGTGTTCCGATGAGCATCGTCTTTTTCAAATGAAAAGGAGAATCATCCTGTGACTCTCCTGATTCATATTCAGTTGTTCTGAAGGCTCTTCAGCATGTCCTCAAGGGAAGGGGAATCCTTCTTCTCGGGCGCCTTGATCTTGACGGTGAAATCGAAATCCTCCTTGAACAGAATGGTCATATCCGCATTCGGATCCTTGATCAGACGTTCGGACTGGCGAAGAATCGCATCCTCGACGACGTTTCTGGCCAGACGGCCGTTGCCGGCTTCGGCGGAATTGATCGACTGCACTTCGTCGAAGTATTTTTCCAGCGGTTCCAGAGCAGCCTGGTCAATGACATAGCCTTTGGATTTCGCCTGGATTTCGGCGATCTTGCGCAGTTCAAGTCCGGTGTAATCGTCGAAGTTGATCAGATTCGGGAATCTGGATTTCAGACCGGAGTTGGCTTCCAGGAAGCCTGCCATTTCCTTCTTGTATCCGGCCAGGATGACAATCAGGTCCTCACGGTTGTCTTCCATCGCCTTGACCAGCGTATCGATCGCTTCCAGTCCGAAGGAATCATCCTTTCCTCTGTAAAGGGAATAGGCTTCATCAATGAAGAGCACGCCGCCGATCGCGGACTTGATGACCGACATGGTCAGCGGAGCTGTCTGGCCGACATACTGGGCAACCAGATCCGCTCTGGTGACTTCGACAAGCTGGCCCTGGGAGAGGGCACCGATCGCTTTCATATATCTGGAAATCAGACGGGCAATGGTGGTTTTGCCGGTGCCGGGATTTCCGGTGAAGATCATATGCTTGGAGACTTCGGCTGTCTTCATGCCCTGTTCGCGTCTCTTCTGCTGAACGGCGATATGGGACTGCAGGGAACGGATATAGTTCTTGACCATGTCCAGACCGACAATCTGATCGAGTTCGGCGTTGACCGCAGCGATTTCCTCCTCGCTGTTTTTCGAGCGGGAAAGACGGACTTCCATATGTGCGCATGTGCCGTAAGGAATATCGTCTCTGACAGAAAGCGTGATCGGATCATCCTTGAAATCATTTTCCTTCAGAGCCATTTCACTCAGGGAAACATAGAAATCATAGAAGAGCTGGTGAATGGCATAGGAGCCCTGGGTCTTGTCATAATGAGATGCGACCCATTGTCTGATCTCATCATTGACCGTGATCTCAGCCTTGAGATTGTCCTTTGCTTTTCTGATCAGAGCGGTGCATTCTTTGTCGATGATCTGTCTGACACTTTCGTCATCGAGCTTCTGGAATGTGACGGTGTCAAGCACGTGATACATGAAGCTGGCACCGAAGGCATCCTGTACCTTGGAAGTCTTTTCGGTTGTCACAAAGACAAGATATTTTCCTTCCGCACTGAGAGAATCGACACTGTCCTTGACAAGTCCGGTCTGATTCTCAACCAGTACGCCTTTGGAAAGCACATATCGTTTGTTGAGAATGACCTTGCCGTCCACGGCCAGGGAGTTGACCATTCTCAAAAATGCCGGGAAGCCGGATTCGAAATGTTCGAAACAGATCACATTTCCGGTTCCGGAGATCTCCTCATAGAGGTCCTGAAGGAAGATCTGTTCCTGCGAACCGCTGGTGTAACGGCTCATATCAATCGTGTAGACCTGATCGGAATAAATCACCTGCTTTTCATAGAGCGCTCTTGCCGTTTTGGCAATGGCCTCATGTTTGCCGGAGCCCGAAGGTCCGTTGACAATCATCACGTTTTTCGGCTTGCCTGCGCTCACGCCCATGACATAGGGGCGTCTGAATGCCGTCACCAGCTGGCGGATGGCATCATATTGTCCGGGCACAGCCTGATTGACCTGCAGAACCGCATAGTCAAAATCAGCCGGATCAATACTCTTGGGCTGGGCCTGCGCAGCGCTCACAGGTTCGGGTTTCTCCTGTTTTTCCTGCTTCATGCCGAAATCCATCTGCAGATCTTTTTCCAATTGATCCATATCCATCAAAGACGGATCAATCCGGTTTTCCTTTGCCTGGTTCATCTCAATGCTGAGGTTTTCCAGATCCTTCTGCTGCTTTTTCAGGATTTTATTCAGTTCATCCATCGCGTTCTGAGCGCTTTTGATTGTTTCGTTGGAATGTTTTGCATGCTCTTCAACGGTGAGGACAATATCCTCGCCGCTGTTTTCATTTTCATAGGCACGCTTTCTGCCGAGCACCTCATTCCAGAGGCGCTCTTTTTCATCTCTTCTGCGGTCTCTGTCAGCCATTGATCAATACCCCCGTTTCGGAAGCTGTCCGTCGCTGGTCAGGCCGTCTTTCTGCAATACCGCCTCAAGGGTGGAAATATCAGCGGAAAGATTGATAAAGTCCTGATCAGTCAGACTGGAAATAATCGTCTTCATCGCATCATTGATGAGCGAAATTGTTCTGGTGAGCTTTTCCTTGGTGGTTTCATAGGAAGGATCAGTCTGAGCTGCCTGAAGGTTGTCATACTGCTTGAGAATTCTGACCAGAATCGGCAGATAGTATTCATATAATTTCTTCAGTTTTTCCTTTGAAGCCGGGAAACGCTCTTCAAGTGTCTGGATCTGCTTGAGAAGCGCACAGGTTTCATACAGTCCGTTGGAGATGTTCTCATCCGGAATGTCATCATTGAGCTGATTGATCTCATTGATGAAATCCTGGGAGGTCAGAGACTTCTTTTCTTCCGGTTTCTTCTCCTCGGCCTTCTGTTCCTGCTTCGGTCTGACCGGTTCAGCCGCCGTGACATCAATCACTTCCGCTTCCGGCGCATGTCCCTGTTCGGAAAGCGATGCGAGCTCCTTGAGAATCTCATTGTAGGAATCCGGATATCTTCTGCCGAAATCGCTCAGTGAACAGATGAATGTGTTGTTGCGGTAAACATCCAGACTGGCCAGGCTTGCATAACGCTCGCCATGGATTCTCAGATCGATATTTGAACCGATCGGAAGGGATCTTCTTGTACGGAACCAGCTGCGCAGATAAACATTGATTTTTGCCATCTGTGCGGCGGAATATTTTTTGGCGCTGCCTGCGCGGTAATAATTGTCGGCTCTTCTGTATGATTCATTGCGGATACTTTCCTGACGGTTGGATGTGTGCACAGCTCCCATGGTAATTGCCATGACCACACCGATAATCATCAGCAGCGGAAAAAGCGCTCCGAGTCCGCCGGAGAATATCAATATTAAAAAGATAAACCAGAAAAAGCCACCATTTCCTCGATCTCTCATTTCGTTTCCTCACATGTAATCATCTGAAATTATAACATAATCACTGACGCTTCGAATCAGTACGGATACTAAAAAAGGTCATCTCTGACCTTTTTTGTATCATGCTTATTCAGCTGCTGTTTCTTCAGGTGCTTTGGCAGCGGTTTCTTCAGCCGGTTCCTCTTCTGTGACGCCGGTTGTTCTCCACATTTCAGAGTAGCTCATGAAGGTGATTTCATCCGCATTCAGCTTCGCCTGGTTTCTCTGTTTCTTGACATTGCCCTCGTGAACGGTGTTGAGAATGTTCTTGTTGACCATGTACTGAACATAGAGAACCTTCTTGAGCAGGAACCAGTTGACCACATACTCATAGATCTTTTCTGTTCTGTCTTCAAGAGAGGCCAGAACGGCGGGTGCTTCCTTCTTGATCTGCTCAGCGGCTGCGATCGCGGCTGTTCTGAGATCTTCATAATTGCGGAAGAAGCGTCCGTCGATGTTTCTCTGCAGAGCGCCTGCGCGCTGGGAGAACAGACCGTCGAATGCCTTGACAATGTCTTCCGCCTTGTCGGAGCAGATGGCGACGATTTCATTCTTGCATTCAATGAATTCGCTGCCCGGCTCAGTCATGCAGTAATACAGACCTTTTGCCTTGATGAAACCATATTTTGTATACGGAACAACCAGAAGGGCTCTTTCCTCCTCATCTTTCTGAACATAAAGAATGTACGGATAGATGAGCGGCTTGCCGTTCAGTTTGAAAACATCCTTGTAACGGATAATCTGATTGCTGATGGCATCGTTGTTGATCTCACTTCTAAGACCGACGCAAATCCTGGTATCAACTGCGTTTGCCTGTATTCCTGCAAATGCCTCTCTGAGAACAGGATCCAGATCAGTATCCTCCATATTAAGATAGTCTTCAAGATAACCGTTGAATGTGCAGTCATCCACGTTGCTGCGATTGTCGAGTTTGGAACTGAGAATTGCTGTGATTGCCATGGAATATCCTCCGGTGAATCAGTGTGATTCATATAAAATTGACTATTCCATTATAAGCATGATCATTCAAAAATCCAACAAAATGCACCAATTGCAATATTTCCCAAAATGTCAATTTTTTATAGCATGAATTGTCAACTAAATCATGCATAGAATTAATAAAAGTACGTTTTTTATGGGACTTTTTTACATTCCAGCCATCTTTTATGTATGCATGCGCTTACATTTTATTCGTGCATACCAGAACCGTGGCCATGCATGCAAAAAAACCGCGTCGTAAGACACGGTTTAAAGGTTGAATTTCCCGATTGTGCGCCGGATTGCATTCATCAGGCGGCCATGGGGATCATTGAAATGTCCGCCCGGATTCATCTGCATTTCGCATGAGGTATATGACGAGATCAGCGCATATGCCTCTTTTGTTTTCTCCTCCACTTTCGCCATCCTTGGATTGCGGGTGTTCTTTTCGGTATCGCCCAGTGACAGAAACACCGTTTCGCATTTCAGCGGATGTTCCTTAAGCCATGTGTCAAAGCCTTCATACCAGAGAGAGCCGGAAGCGGAGATACAGGCATCGAATCTGTCTGTCACCGTACATGCGTAAAGGGCAAACAGGCCGGCCAGGGAATAACCGGCAATGACCGCCTTCTGATAATCGATCTTTGCCATTGCCTCCAGAATCACTGCCAGAGTTTCATCCGCATGACCGCCGAAATCCTCTCCTTTTTTGAAGACTCTTGCGGCCGGCCAGGGAGAAAGATCCCGGTTCCAGTCAAAATTCTTTACCAGCAGAACCGACGGCTCAAAATCCTTCTCAGGTTCGAAGGATTCATCGGCAAACATCACAATGAGAATCTCATTGCCTTTGATCAGTTCGGTTGTGATCATAACGGTTTCAGCTCGGTCAGATTTTCGTCCGCGCACGCATTGATTGTTTCGCGGCTGCCGACGATACATACGGATGCCTCATTCATCGCCGTCTCAAGCTGATCCGCAAATCCGCGCAGATCATCCGCGCTCATGGACAGAACTTTCTGTCTGCCCTCACATCTGCTTTCATAAGTGGAGCCGCGGAAATATCTGGTATCTTCCACCCTGATTGCGCTGGAAGGCGAAAGCAGCGGTTCGGTTGAGGCAAGTGCGCCGATGATCAGCTGTTCAATATCATCGTCGGTTTCCTCACGCAGATATTTCGCCGCATTGCGATAAGCGTCAAGGGCATTGAGCGGATTGGGATCACGGTAGGAATAAGCTGCCAGTGAGCCGTTGATATTGACACTGAACCCGGTGCCATAGGCGCCGCCCTGCACTCTTACGGTATTCCAGAGATATTCAAAGGACATCATATGAGACATCACCAGCATGCGGGGATCATATTTTCCGCCGATGTCGGCCAGATTGATGCCGGCCGCACTGTATGAAACAGCCGCCGGTATCACGATCGCCTCTTTTCCCGGTTTTTCCAGAGGATAATGGACTTTCGCACGCTGCGCATCGATCTTGTTCAGTCCGTCGATCAGAGTTTCAGCCAGTTCCTGATGTTCACCGGTCATACTCATGGTCAGCCTTGCGGCAGAGAAGATGATTTCCGAGAACAGTTCACAGTCATTGATGAATGCGTCGATCCGGTTTTCATAATCATTTTCCAGCTCTTTTTCAAACAGAGCGGATTCATATCCGCCGACATATTCACGGAATACACCTTCGGCGGAACATCTGGCACTGACTCTGCGCATCGCCGCCCCGTGGCCGTTCATGATCAGAGACTGACGATAGCTCTCATTCTCCTGTTTCAGAAGATTGAGGATCTGTTCCTGATCGAAAACCGTCTCATGGATGATTTCCAGAATCAGCTCAACGGCCTTGTGGATATTCTGCTTCAAAGCGGAAGTGGCCACACAAAGCATCGGAATGCATGCATCCCTTGTTTTCGACGGGGTGTAGGCATCCAGGAAGAAGCTCAGAGCGCCAAGATCACGTCTGACCGCCTCCTGCAGATCTTCCAGAGATTTATTCTTTGTCGGCAGGGAACCGAGCAGTCCGCTGTAAAAGCCCAGAGCCGGAAGCGACTGCTTGGTGATACCGCCGAGATTGAAGTAAAGGTTGAGATAAACGATGCCGCTTGTCTCCTCTTCATAAATCAATGCGGGCACACCGCGGATCGTTGTTTCACGATATTTCGGTCCCTGATAAGGCAGCGGGGAAACATCGCTCAGAGAAAGTCTCGGAAGACTGGAGAGCGCTTCTTCACTGTCGGGTGTCTGCTGCCAGACATCCAGTCTGCGGTTGAGCTCAATATAATCGGATATCTTCTCCTGCCATGATTCTTTTGCGGCATGGAGTTTTTCTTTTTCCTGCCTGGATTTTTCTTCCAGAAGTGTGGCCGAAGGAACCGCGATGACTGCACTCAGATGATCCTCATCCAGAAGGAACTCCCGGAGCAGCTCTTCATAATAGCCCTCGGATGCCTTCTGTCTGAGTGTTTCAAACAGATCCGATGCACAGAGATTCATCGCCGGATCGCCGCCGTAAAGCCATGTGTCCATCGCTCTTTGGGCATAGGAAAGACCGGCCGGCTCACGTTTTTCACGATAGCGGAATTCCATCATGTTCAGCGAAGCGATCAGCTGTTCGCGGCTGATTCCTTCTTCGATCAGCTCCTGCGCCGTCTCACGGATCACGCGGCGGATCTCCTCGTAGTTTTCCTCATTGGTGTTGCGGATGGTGAGCACTGCCCAGGGCTGCTGAATTCCGTCGAACAGATCAAGTTCAACATCCTCTCCAAGACCTCTGTCAATGATTGCCTTCTTCAGTTTGGATTCATTGTTTCCGACCAGCACGGAAATCAATGCTGTCCAGGCGACATTTTTCTGCAGACATTCAAAGCTGGAAACAACCTTGGCAAGCGCAATCATGGTACGGTCTTTGGGATCCTCATCCTCAGTGATTTCATATTCGTAGCGGCTTAAGGATACCATTGTGGGCTTCTGCACCGGAATGTCGAAATCAAAATCCTCTTTTTCATATTTTGAAAAATACTCATCATCGATATACCCGAGGGTTTCCTCGATATCGATGTTTCCATCCAGGAATACACGGGCATTGGAAGGATGATAGAAGCGTTTGTGTGTTTCGATGAACTGTTCATAGCTGAGATCCGTGATATGTTCCGGATCACCGCCGGAAACAAATCTGTAGCAGTTGTCCGGAAACAGCTGCCGGTTCAGCGTATCAACCAGCGTCTCATCCACGGATGAGAATGCGCCTTTCATCTCATTCAGAACAACCCCTTTGTATACAGGTTCATCCTGTTCATCGCGGATTTCATAATGCCATCCCTCCTGATAGAAGATATTGGGATTTTCATAAATCGCGGGATTGAAAACGGCATCCAGGTAAACTGACATCAGGTTCATGAAATCACGTTTATTGCGCGAAGACACCGGATACATGGTTTTGTCCGGATAGGTAAAGGCATTCAGAAACGTCTGCATGCTTGATTTGAGCAGCTCGACAAACGGCTCTCTGACCGGGTACTTCTTTGAACCGTTGAGCACGCTGTGCTCAAGAATGTGGAAAACGCCTGTATCATTTTCCGGAATTGTTTTGAAGGCAATGACAAAGGTTTTGTTTTCATCATCGCGTTTCATCCAGCAAAGCTGCGCACCTGTTTTCAGATGCATCATCTCATATAAAATACCGCCGCAGTCGGGAATCCCCCGGATGCGTTCAACTTTAAAACCATGAAGTTCTGTGCCTGTATTCAGTTCCATACAAATGCCTCCGTGCGCTACATATTATATCGGAAACTCATGTGCCAAGAAAGAACAGTGTTCATCCCAAATGAAAACCGGCATTCATGTCATGCCGGCTGTATTCATATATGCCTGCGGGTCTGATCCCGCCGCTTTTTTGCGGAACTTATTTCCGCGCGGATTCACCGAGACAGATCAGATTTGTGATCCGTACGAATCCGTTCTGCGCCTCTGCTTCGAGGGCTTTGAGATCCATGCCGTTCATGAATTCATGAATGGAAGAGCTTCCGCATTCATAATCCACCACATACATGGTTCGTTTTTCTGTGTAATTCATTGTCGGTACTTCCTTTCTGATGCACAACCGGGAAGATACCACGCCTGCAGAGCCTTAAGCTCAGTTTTCAGCTGTCTGCTCAGGCATTACAAGCCTGCCGTCCGACCCGATTGTAAAGCTTACTGTATATGTGTCGCCGGTAACGGGTTCCGCGGATTCGGATGTTGAATAATAGTCTTCTGTTTTCAGTCCGAAGGATGTTTTGTCATCCGGAACGATGAATACGAGGGATCCTCTGACCTCCTCTTCGGGAGCGAGTTCATAAACTGATTCCAGTTCGTTGTTTACAACCGGATCTTCACCATAGGCCGAAATCGGGGCATCATAATCATACTCGCCTTCTCCCCATGCGATCCAGAAGTCGGAATCGCTCATGGAGATGGTGCTGTCCGTTGTATTCTTCACAGTCATATCGACAACCAGGAAACAGAAATCGTCATATGTGGATTTGTCTGCGAGAGTTGTTTCTGTATAGGCGTCATTCACAGTATAGTCAAAGAACATGGTGGCCAGCGGTGCAGCCGCCTGTGCTTCTGTGATCTTGACTTCTTCTTTGCAGCCGGCAAGGCCGAGCAGGCACATCGCCGCAGCCGCTGTCTGAATCAGTTTTTTCATACATTCCTCCGCCGGGGTTCTGTTTTGACGAACGTAAACAGTGTATCACATTCTTTACTGCATGAACAAATATGTTCGTTCTGCCGTATTATGAGCCGGTATACATCATCAGCCATCCGCATCCGTCGACATAACAGCCGCGGGCAATGACATTTCCCGCCTCGTTGTAGACCGTTCTGGAAACGGGCTGATGCGCACTGTACTCAGTCACGGTTCTGCTGTAAGAGCCGTATGGTTTCCAAAGACTCATCGGCATGCCTGAATTTTTGACGGTGACCTCCTGCAGACTGCCGTCATCGCTGTAAACGATGATTTCCTTGTACACCGTCTGAATCAGGTTTTTCGTAACCGTCACACTTTCAATCTTTCCGTCCGCATTGTAAGTAAGAACCGCGATATATTTATCGTCTTTGTAATAAATCACGGCATGGTCCGGATACTGCTCGCCGGTGAATTCAATCTTCATGGTTTCCCCGTCATTTGAGGTGACGGTTTCTTTTTCCAGGAAACCTTTGGAATTGTGTGAATAGTCAAATGTGAGTATCTGCCTGGAAGCCTCGCTCAAAGATGTGATCTTCTTGACGCGGCTGTCGCTGTTATATTCCTGTTTTTCACTGATCCAGCTGAACTCATTGCCGTCCGGATAAACCGAAAGCTCCAGCTGTGCGCTCTCATTCCAGTCAAAGGTTCCGAACACGGTTTTCTTATCCGCACCAGGCAGAGCGGCCTTGGCAGTCTGCCATTGTCCCTGCGGTCCGTAAACCAGCTCGACATGATAAAGCTCCTTGCCGCTTTCGTCATAACACACAGCGGTTTCCGGCTGTACGGCCAGATTGTACACATTGCCATGTTCATCGATATAGCTGCCGCCGCCTTCGATCGCTTTGATTCTGCGTGCCACCCGTTCATCTTCAGTCAGTTCATATTCCTTCTTCAGATAGACAACCGCTTTTTCCATGTCATCTTCAGAAATATATTTTCCGGCAAGTTTTTCACAGGTGCCCGCATAGCCGGAAACAACTTCCGGATCTTCGCTCATCGTTTCATAGACAGCTTCATATGCCGCATAGGCCTCATCCAGTCTGCCCAGTCTGTAATAGGAATGGGCAAGCAGCGCATGGGCCTGCTCATTATGTCCCCATCTGACCGCATGTTTCAAAGCGCTGGCTGCGGCCTCGTAGTTCTGATTCTCATAGGCTTCAACACCTTTCTGGTATTCCCGCTGAATGAATGAGCGCACGCCCAAAGTGACCGCAATGATCACAGTAGCAAGAATCGCAGCGGCAATCACCAGAATCCGCATTGCTTTTTCCATCGATTTTTTCGGCGGTTCATCGCCAAGACCGAGCAGATCATCGTCTTCCAGCGATTTTCCGCAGTTGGTGCAGAATTTTGATCCGTCTTCGATTTCAGCGCCGCAATAAGGACATTTCATAAACCCACCTTCTTAAAAGGACACCGCAAGCGGTATCCTCTTCTTTCAATCAATAAAGAACTCTGTTGATTATGATCTCAGCTCTGCCAAGCGAAATCCTGTCGCCTTCCTTGAGCGGCGCGCTGCCAAGGGAAGGCAGCTTTGTGCCGTTGAGATATGTGCCGTTGTGTTCGGATACATCCTCAACAAACAGGCCATCCTCATTGACATAGATTCTGGCATGTCTGCGGCTGACCGCCGGTTCGGAAATGACCAGATTGCAGGAAGTCTGCTCTCTGCCGATCAGGCACGGAAGCTGATCAATCTCATGTGTCTCGGACTGGCCGCCGACGGTGACGGTCGCGGTCACACCGGTTGCTTTGGGAGCTGGCATGACAGGCTCTTCGGGGAAGTAAGGATCCGCTTCCTGAGGCTCTTCATCAATATTGATCATACGCAGCACAGGCTCGCTCGCTTCTTCAGCTTCTTCCTCAGCTGTTTCAGGTTCTTCTTCAGCCGGTTCCTCTGCCGCGGGATCAATGGTGAATTTCATGATTTTCGTGACTTCCGGATCTTCCTGCGGTTCTTCCGCAAACAGATCATCAGGCACATCAGCCACCGGTCCGGACACTTCGGGCTCTGTGACTTCTGTCACTTCCTCTGCGGGAACTTCCTCAATCACAGGTTCTGGTTCCGGTTCAGTCACAGGCTCTTCGATCACTTCCGGCTCAACCGGCGCAGCCACTTCCTCGGGCTTTGTTCGGCGCGCTTTTCTGGCTGCGATCTTCGCCTGCTGTTTCGGAGAAGGAACTTCCCTTCCCTCATCATCGACGTAGTATATGTTTCTCTTTACTGCCAGGAATATGACTGCGAGCAGAAGCACACAGCAGACTCCCGCCAGTCCATAGATTATCATCTTGTCAAACTCTGGATCATTCAGCATAAGTCAACCTCTCGTTCTCAGCGTTATCTGTATATAGACACACTACCGCGTACATCATACAACAATTCGCACTTTCATGCCATCGGCGTTAATAGATTGGACGGTCTGTTTTTGATTCATGACGGATTGTATGGAATACCATGATATCCAGGATGATGACGAACACATAGAAGAAAATCATCGATGCGTCGGAACCGATCATGACGGCACCGTCATATACCGCATGGAGAAACACGGCACTCAGATATGCCAGCCATTGATTCATCATGGCGCCATAGGCGTTGCCCGTGACCTCCATGTTTTTCGCTCTGGCATAGAATATTCCCATATAAACCGCAAAGCTTGCGTGGGCCGGGATGGTCAGGATCGCTCTTTGCAAAGCGACATCCAGATTGCCATAGCTGAAGACATAGAGGATATTCTCCAGAGCGGCAAATCCGAGTGACACAAACACGGCATAGACCATACCGTCAAAACGGTAATTGAATTCCGGTGATTTCCAGGTGGCACGCTTGAGGAAGAAATACTTTGCCCCTTCCTCTGCCAGGCCGACCATGATCGCGGTCATGACGGCATACTGCACAGCGGTTGCGCCGTGTCTGGAAAAATACCTCTCGATCAGCCAGGTTCCCCCGGTTTCGAGTACCATCGCCGCAAAGGCGGACAGACAGCCGCCGGCCGCACATCTGAGCAGCAGTTTTCCGGGTTCCTTCTCCGTTTTGTCATGATTGTAAATATACATCATGAGAATCATGGCAGGCACAACCGCGGCTGCCAGATAGATGAGTCCCCTGTTCAATGCAATACCAGGAAACACAAACATATTCAGCACGTTCCTTTCTGCTCATCCTTATGGACAAGATCGTAGATCCGGTTCTTCGCGACTCCCGTTTTGCGGGCCACCTCTTTGATGGCGCTGGAAGTGGTCATGCCTGCCTCGATCGACTCATTGACCATCTGCATGATCACAGACATATCCACATCCTTGGAATAATCATCGCGGTTGCCTTCCATGACCACAACCATCTCGCCTTTGAGATCATCGCTGATTTCAATCAGTTCACTGATTGTGCCTCTGATGAATTCCTCATGAAGCTTGGTCATTTCACGGCAAAGGCAGCACTTTCTGTCCCCGAGCACCTCAAGACAGCTTTTCAGCATCTTGGTGATGCGGTGGGGAGCCTCATAGAAAACCATGGTCATCGGATAGGCTCTGTATTCATGCAGCTTCTTCACACGTTCGTTGTTGGCGGACGGAAGGAAGCCGATGAAAAGGAAAGGCTGGGCGATCAGGCCGGAAGCGACGACGGCATTGAGCACTGCGCTGCATCCCGAAACCGGCACCACATTGAAACCGGCTGCGGAAGCCTCGTTGACAACCCGCTGGCCGGGATCGCTGATCAGCGGATAGCCGGCATCGGAAATCAAAGCGACATTGTTGCCCTGGGAAAGCAGATTCACAATCCCGCGGCTGCTGGTCTCCTCATTGAAATTCTGATAGGCGATCAGACGCTTGCTGATGTCAAAATGCCTGAGCAGCTGCCCGCTGGTTCTGGTGTCCTCGCAGGCAATGACATCCACGCTGTTCAGGATTTCGATGGCTCTGGGTGTCATCTCGGATAGATTTCCGATCGGGGTCGGCACAAGATAAAGCGTCGGCTTTTCATTTCCGAAAGATTTCTGGCGGATCACTTGTTCTCCTCCTGGGTCTTTTTGCGTCCGAAGGTGCGCACGGTCACATTCTTTGTCTCGCTCTTTGCAGTCTCTTTGGAGCGGCTGGCATTGTCGCGTTTTCTGCTGTCGTTATTGCGGCGGTTATTGTTCGCCTCTTTGTCTTTGTTCTGGTTATTCGCACCCGGGCCGAAGGTACGGCGGGGTTCTTTCTTTGTCTCGTTTCTGGATGAACTGCGCTGGTTCTGTTTCGGAGTGCGCTCCTTCTTTTCAGCCAGGGAAGGCAGTTCCATGGAAACATGTGCGGCCTTGGAAGCGGGCTCGGGCTGACGGCCGGAGCGGTGAATGACTTCCTTCTTCTCGCCGTCATTTCTCTTCTGCATGACCACACCCTTGCGGGGAATCGCCTTTTCACGCAGATCAGCGAGGCTCAGGAAAATCACCTGCTGGTGGTTTTCCAGCTTTGCCTCATCGCTCATGACATTCATCGCGGTAATGCGGTAAATGCCGCCTTCGTATTCAACCTGGGATCCCATCTTGGGAAGTCCTTCGGTCAGTGCCTTGTAATCATCATCCTCATATTTCAGGCAGCACATCAGCTTGCCGCACATACCGGAAAGCTTTTCGGTATTGAGGGCGAGCATCTGGTTCTTTGCCATATTGATGGAAATGATATCAAAGTGATTCTTGAATCTTCTGCAGCAGCACTCCATGCCGCAAAGGCCGATGCCGCCGACCATCTTCGCCTTGTCGCGCTCGCCGATCTGTCTGAGTTCAATACGGCAGTGCAGTCTGGCGCCAAGATGTTTCAGAAGTTCACGGAAATCGACTCTCTGATCAGCCAGATAGATGAACAGGATTTTGGAACGGTCAAGGGTGTACTGGGCATTGAGAAGATTCATATCAAGACCGAGCAGTTCGATCTCTTCCGCGCAAATGTTGTAGGCATCCTGCTCGTAATGAACATTCTCCTCATAGCTTCTGCGGTCTGCCATCGTTGCAATGCGCACGACCGGTCTGGTCGGCATGCGCAGGCCGTACTTTTCCACATTCATGGAATCGGCTTCCGCCATTCCCATTTCCAGTCCCTGCTGGGTTTCCACTACCACCCAGTTTCCTTTTTTGATCGTATCGTCATAACATCCGAACGAATACGGTTTTGCGGCGTCGCGGAAGCGGACCGCCACGGAATATGGAAATACAACCGCGGTTTCCTCGGCGGCTGTTTCTTCTTTTTTATTGATATTCACATCTTTATCCAAGCTCATGTTTGAAATCCTCCAGTCTGCTGAATGCCTGTGCCATCACCAGATGCACATCGTTGAACCGGTTGACGCGGTCCTTCTGCTCATCAGCTATTATAATCAGCTTCCCGTAGGCACTGATTGGTCCTTTTGCCTGATTCACGGCATCATGATACCATGCCGGTCCTTTTGCGTCATGCATGATCACATCCGAGGCATACAGATGCACAAGGTCAAAAAACGCGGCGGCCAGCACAAGATTATCAGCCTTTGCCTTTTCGCGGTCCGAGACGGATGAGCGCCATTGCGTTTCCCAGTCAACCAGGAATTCCTCCCAGAAATACGGGGCGATGTTGAGAAACTGCTTCAGCATCATGACCGCCTTCTGATAAAGCTCACTTTCATAGAAATCCATGAGCTGCGAAGGATCACGGACAATATGGGAAACCAGATATGCGTCTTCAGACGGAATTCCGGCTTCCACGGCATCCTGATAATACTGATCTGCGCTTTGGGGCAGAAAGGGAAGCACCGTGCATCTGGAAACAATCGTCGGCAGCAATCTGTTGATATTGTCAGTGGTCAGAATGGCGGTGACGCCGCTGCCCGGCTCCTCAAGAAACTTGAGCATGCTGTTCTGGGCGGAGATGCTTGCGGTTTCCGCATTCTGAATGATATAGACCCGCTTGCCTTCCCTTCCTTCCAGAGAGGTTTTGGAAAACTGTTCCTGGATGGAGTCGACCATCTCTTTGGAGATTGCCTTCTTCTTTCCGTCCAGAATAATCAGGTCGGTATAGAGTCCTTCTCTCACACGGCGGCATGTGTTGCATTCCTCACATGCCAGTCCATCCGCTTCCGTGCAGAAAATGCTCTGCGCCAGAAGCAGAGCGGCTTCATTTTTCATCGTGCCGTAGGGACCCGAAAACAGATAGGCGTTCATCACCCTGTCATTTGCGCATGCATTTTCAAGCGCGCGGTATACGATCGGCTGCTGTTTTTTCAGCTGATCCTTAAGCATCCAGAAGTCCTTTCACCGCAAGGTAGGCGTCCTGAATCACTTGTTCGACTTCGCGGTTTGCGTCGATGATGATCATTCTGTCCGCATATCTTTCAATGACTTCCTGATAGCCCTGCAGCACCCGCTCATGGAAATCGATGCTCTCCTGATCCAGACGGTCCAGGAAGGTGCGGTTGCGGTGGATTCTTTCCAGTCCGATTTCCGGATCAACCTGAAGGAAAATCGTCTTTTCAGGCATATGGCCTTCAATCGCAAACTGGTTGATGGCATAGACTTCATCCATGCCGATGGCTCTGCCTTTTCCCTGATATGCCAGAGAGCTGTCCACGAAACGGTCGGAAATCACCGTAATGCCCTCATTCAGTGCCGGCAGCACTTTCTCCACGAGATGCTGGCGGCGGCTTGCCGCATAGAGAAGCGCTTCGGTTCTCGCGTCCATGGCTGTGTTTTCCGGATCCAGAATGACTTTGCGGATCTGTTCGGCAATCGCTGATCCGCCCGGTTCTCTTGTATAGCGCACCGGATATCCTTCCGCTTCAAGACGTCTGCACACTTCCGTGCTCACGGTTGTCTTTCCGCTGCCGTCCGGTCCTTCGAATGTAATAAATAATCCTTTTTTCATGGGCCTATTATAACACTGACAACAATGATGAAAAAGATTGTTGAGATTGACCGCACAGCCATGGATTCAATACAATAATTTCAGAAATACTTAAGGAGAAAACAATCATATGGAAAAGAAAACATTCCCGGAAGGGTTCCTCTGGGGAGGAGCCACCGCTGCGAATCAGTTCGAAGGCGGATGGAATGAAGGCGGAAAGGGATGGTCGGTCTCCGACGCCGCCCGCTCTCATCTTGATATCGATGTGCAGGATTATGCAAAACAGAACGAAGTGTTGATGAAGGACATCGAGGAAGCCCTGGCCCATCCTGAGGATCTCGTCCATTATCCCAAGCGTCATGGTTCCGATTTCTATCATCACTGGAAAGAGGATATTTCCCTCATCGCTGAAATGGGCTTCAAGGTATTCAGAATGTCCATCGCATGGTCAAGAATCTTCCCCAAGGGAGATGAGGATACACCGAATGAGGAAGGTCTTGTCTTCTATGACAATGTGTTCAATGAACTGAAGAAATACAATATTGAACCGCTCGTTACCATCTCGCACTATGAACCGCCGCTGCATCTGTGTCTGGAATATGACTGCTGGTATAACAGAAAGACCATTGATTTCTTCATGAATTTCACAAGAACCATCGTCGACAGATACAAGGACAGAGTGAAATACTGGCTGACATTCAATGAGGTTGATTCCATGATCCGCCATCCGTACACAACCGGAGGCCTGATCAGAGACAGATTTGAAGGAAAGAACTGGGAAGAGGTCATCTTCCAGTCCATGCATCATCAGTTTGTGGCAAGCGCACTTGCGACAAAGTACATCCATGAAAATGAACCGGGTGCCATGGTCGGCTGTATGCTTACAAAACTGACATACTATCCGTACACATGCAAACCGGAAGATGTGCTGGAGGCACAGCAGAGAATGCGCAGCACATACTGCTATTCAGACACCCAGGTATTCGGCGAATATCCTGCCTATCTGCTGGCCAGATTCAGAAATCACGGCCTGAACATTGTGATGGAAGAGGATGATCTGAAAGTCATGAAGGAATATCCGGTCGACTTCATTTCCTTCTCCTATTACAGTTCCAGCTGTGTTGCCAAAGATACGGAAGGTCTTCAGGTGACAGCCGGCAATACCGTGACAGCGATCAAGAATCCTTATCTGAAGGCAAGCGAATGGGGATGGCAGTCCGATCCGATCGGATTGAGAGTATCGCTTGTGGATCTGTATGACAGATACAGAAAGCCTCTGTTCATCGTTGAGAACGGACTTGGTGAAAAGGAAGAACTGATTCCGGACGGAAACGGCTCATACACCGTGGATGATCAGGGACATATCGATTATTACAAAGGCCACTTCAAGGCGATGTATGATGCAATCGTTGAGGACGGGGTTGAACTGCTCGGCTATACAACATGGGCATGTATCGACCTGGTATCCGAATCCACCAAGCAGATGAGCAAGCGCTACGGTTTCATCTATGTGGATTGCGATGACTATGGCAACGGCACATTCAACCGTTACAGAAAGAAGTCCTTCTGGTGGTACAAGGACATCATCGCCTCCAACGGCGCAAAGCTTTTTGAAGAAGAATAAATATCATGTTAAAGGATCAGGCAGCCCGCCTGATCCTTTTCATTCTGTATATTCTCTGACCGTTCTGATAATACGGGCACCGTACTTATTCACCTTACGTTTGCCCATGCCCTGGATTTCCTTGAGCTGTCCTTTTGTCTGCGGCTTCTTTTCCGCGATCATTCTGAGCGTCGCATCCGGGAAGATCACATATGCGGGCACCTTCTCGCTTTCCGCCAGCATTTTCCTGAGTTTTCTCAGTGCCGCTGTCAGCGGATCAGGTGAAGACGATACCGTGACTGCAGAAGTTTTGCGGATCATGCGGGTGACTTTTGTTTCACCTTTGAGCACGGACATACAGGATGGATCCGCCTTGAGCACATGGTATTGATCATCCGTGATATTCAGCAATGACTGCTCATCCAGTTCTCTGATCAATCCTTCCAGCTGCGCTTTCGGTGTGTCTTTCATGATTCCGTATACGGAAAGCTCATCCAGTTTTCTCTCTTTGATCCTGTCGGTTTCATTGCCGCACAGAATATCGATGATCATCCCGGCTCCGTACATCTGATTGGAACGGATCACGGCGCTGAGGATTTTCTGCGCTTCCACGGTGATATCCTGTTCCGTGAAGTTCTTCTGACATGCGGAGCAGTTTCCGCAATATGACTTTGTTTTCTCGCCGAAATAATTCAGAAGATATTCACGAAGACAATGATCCGTCTTTGCATAGCCGCTCATCTTTTTCAGCCGTTCCAGATCACGCTTTCTGATTTCCTCCTGCATCTTTTCAGAATAATCGGGATTCGGTTCGGAATGCTCAATCAGGAAACGGTTCAGACGCACATCGGAAGGACTGTACAGCAGAATGCAGTCCGCCGGCTCTCCGTCTCTGCCCGCTCTGCCTGCCTCCTGATAATAAGCCTCAATGGACATCGGCATATGATAATGGATGACAAAGGAGACATTGGACTTGTCAATGCCCATGCCGAACGCATTGGTGGCGACGATGATTCTTGCGGTATCATCCGCGAAGCTGTCCTGGTTTTTTCTTCTTTCTTCCTCATCCAGACCCGCATGATAGCGGACCGCGGAATATTTGCGAGAAATCAGAAGATCTGTCACTTCCTCCACGGCGGCGCGGGTGGAACAGTAGATAATTCCCGATCTCTTCTTATACTGTCTTAACAGTTTGAGAAGTTCCTCATCTTTGTCTTTCGTTTCAACCACGCCGAAATAAAGATTCGGACGGTCAAAGCCGGTGGTCAATTGAAACGGATTGTTCAGATTCAGTATTTTTTCAATATCATCCCGGACCTGACCGGTTGCGGTCGCCGTGAAGGCGCTGATCACCGGTCTGGTTTTCAGCAGTTTTATGAATTCCGCGATTTTCAGATAATCCGGACGGAAGTTGTTTCCCCATTGGGAAATGCAATGTGCCTCATCCACCGCCAGCATTGCAATCTTCAGATTTGATATGCTTTCCAGAAAGCGCTCGGTAAGCAGACGTTCCGGGGCGACATAAATGATTTTGTATCTGCCGCTTCGAAGATTGAACAATGCCTTCTGAAACTGCGCTGACGAAAGGGAGCTGTTCAGATAGGCAGCCGGAATGCCGGCCTGCACAAGTGAGGAAACCTGATCCTTCATTAACGAAATCAACGGTGAAACCACCAGCGTGATTCCTTCCATGCACATGGCGGGAACCTGATAACAGATCGATTTGCCGGCGCCGGTGGGCATAATTGCAAGCACATCCCGCCCTGAAAGAACCGCATCCACGATGTCTTTCTGACCGGGGCGGAACGAATCATATCCATAGTATGTCTTCAATACTTCTTCTGGCCGCATGCCAATATTCTATTCCGCACGGATTGAAATGGATATGTCTTTTTCAAAAAAAGAAAAGCTGCCGGACAGTGGCAGCCTTGATTGAAATCAGACGTTGAATGTGCGTGATTTGCTTAAACGCTCGTAAAGAAGCGGAATCAGGATCAGGCACATGATCATGGTCGGGATCATATACCATGCGTTGTAGGTGAAGCTTCCCCACCAGGGTGTGCTCCAGAAAACCGTGCCGGCGATCACATGGAGAACCAGACGGATGAGATTGGTAACAGCAACACCGCTGTAGAAATATCCGCGGTTGGGGAATAAGGATGCCAGACCATAGATGCCGAAGGCCAGCGGATATTCCATCAGGAACTGAATGGCGATCTGCCATGGCGCAAAGCCGTCCGAGTTCTGCACGACATAAACCTTGCCGGTCATGAACATCAGCAGAACTGCGAGCAGGCATACCAGTGTGCCCTTCTTCCAGCCCAGATGATAGGAACATAACAGCAGCGGAATGACGCCGAGACCCAGCGAACCGCCGTTGGGCATCTGCAGGAAGCCAACCGCATTGGCAAGCCAGTCAAAGACAAAGAACAAAGCAAGATACATTCCCATGAATGTGATTGAGCGGATCTGGTTGTTTCTCATAAAAATACACCTCCGTTTTCAACATAGAGGCGTAAGGAATTAATTGAACTCCCTACGCTAGCATTACCTAGATCAGGTGATAAGGGTCTGTCTCAGTGCATTGCACACCCCTGTTCACGTGAGCATTATAACACCATATGAATCAGAAATACATCACGCATGGTTTTTTGGCACGGACGAAAAAACCTTCCGTATTTTCCGGAAGGCTTCATCTGCATTTCTTTTTTTGAAAATCATTCGTATGTATATTCGGTGAAGACAAGCAGACTGCCGTCCTTGCCATAGCGGGCGGATGTGCTGATCAGTCCCTTGTCATTGTAGGTGAATTCCGTATGGCTTTCTTCTGTTCCGCCATCGGAAACATAGATGATGGAAATCAGTCTGCCGCTCTCATCATAGTCGAGTCTGTAATCGTAGGTGATCGGCTGTCCTTCGGTTTCATCCACAATGGATACAATCGTGTTTTTTCCTTCGGAATCATATTTGAATTCTGCGCTCATGACTGCCAATGCATCGGCTGTTTTCTTTTCACCCTGATAGCGCACAATCTTCGCGATGTTTCCGTCTGTATATGAATAGTCCGTATAATAGCCGTTTCCGATCCGGGCGATCCGCTTTTTCTCGCTGCTGTAACGGGTTGAGTAAGTGACAGCTCCGATCTTATTGCCGTCTGCGTCCAGATTGTAAGAGGTGTATTTGTTATCTTTGGAATCCCATTCCACCACTCCGGTCACGGTGGTTTCGCCGACCGCTTTCTTTAACTGTTCAACGGTTTCATATTTTCCTTCACCGGCCACATACATGACCTGGGTGCGTTTCGAGAAGCCCGCCTTGCGGAACTGATCCTCATAGGTGTAATAGTTTTCAGCTGTGAATACGGCCGACTCTTTCGAACAGCCGCTCACCAGCATGCATAATATGACCAAAGCAGCCGTCAGAGCTGCCGTTATCTTCTTTTTCATCATGTTTTCCTCTGCCAAAGGTTAACTTAATGATACATTTTTGCGCGGAAATCGCAATAAAAAGCGAAAGACCGGGAATGCCCGTTCCCGGTCTGTCTCTCAAATCTGCACGCCGTTTTTAAAGGAGGACACGGCATTGCATGTGGTCCGTTCTTCATTGCCCATATGAATTCCGGACCGGCCAACTCACCCGTATGGATATGTTTTGTAAGGAAAGAGCCGTTGAGTTAGCTTACATTAACTATATTAACAGAGCATTGAGTTAGATGCAACTAATTTTTTAAATAATTCCGAATTTTTTGAATGCGTTGGCAAGTCCGTTTGCATTGATGTCGTCCGTGACATAATCGGCCAGGGCTTTCAGCTCATCCGCGCCATTGCCCATGCACACGCCGACTGCGCAGGCTTCCAGCATGGAGGCATCGTTCATGGAGTCGCCGAATCCATAAGTGTTTTTCATATCGCCGCCAAGCATTTCAACCGCCCTGCGTATGCCGTCGCCTTTGGTCACTCCGGCCAGAGTCACCTCGCCTGAGCTTCTCGAGCCTCTTCCATAGGATGCGGTTGTGGAAATGTAGCCGAGTTTCGGATTGAGCCTTTTCACAAACTCCTTCTCGGTTTCCTCATCCGGCAGATCAATATCGATTTCCAGAATATCGCTGCCGTCCCAGTCTTCGATCCTGCTGAGCTTTTCGGCAAACGGAAGATGGCCCGCTTTGGCGATATATTCCTGCCAGAGCCGGTATTGTTCTTCGGATGCATAGAAATCGGTGAGCGAAGACATGAACATCTCCCCTTTGAGCTCAACCGTAACCAGATGGATCAGCTCTTCGATCAATTCCCTGCCGATCGGTCTGAACAGCGGTTCCATCCCTTCAATGATGATGCCCGCGCCGTCTGAAAACACATAGCCGTCCATACCGATGTTTTTATAATCCGAAAGGCCGCCATAGTTTCTTCCGGAACAGATGAAACATCCGTAGCCGTTGGCTTTTGCCTGTTTCAGGGCATTCATTGTATCTTCGCTGATTTCGTGTGTCGCCTTTGAATCGACCAGAGTTCCGTCGATATCAAGAAACAGATATCCTTTCATTTGTCTTCCTTTCCTGCGCAGTCCCTGATTTTCTGAACCAGGGCTGAAAAACCTTCACTCATATGCATGTCACTTCTGTATACAAGATAATACTGCCTTTTCAGATCCGTGCCTTTCACTTTGACTGTATGAAGTCTCTTCTTTCTCAGGGACTTTTCAATCAGTCTTTGCGGAAGAACGGCAATCCCCGCACCGCTTTGCGCCAATGTGATCAGGCTGAGATCTGAAACACTTTCCACAAACGGACGGACCTGGACACTCTTTTTCATCACCGCCGCCTCAAAGGCCTGACGGCTGCCTGTGCCTTTTTCTCTGAGCAGCAGCTTTTTTGACAGCAGCGCATTCATGCCCAGACTGTCCTCTTTTATATATAAGGAGGAAGCCGCAAACACAAATGTTTCCCGATATAAAGGAATATAGGTGAAGCCCGCATCATCGGCATTGTGATCGGCGATGACGATATCGCATTGATGTTCCCTCAGCATGTTCATGATCATTGCGGATTCCGCACTGACATAGGAAAGCTGCGTATCCTCCATTGTTCTGATCAAAGAAGGCAGAAACAGTTCCGAGACAAGCGGCGTCATTGCGATGGTGTATGACTCTTCTGCGTGCTGTTCATGAAGACTGTCCCAGGCACGGTCATATTGTTCCAGAATCACATCCGCATATTGACGCAGTCTTCTGCCCTGTTCACTCAATTGAAGTGTTCTGCCCCTGCGGATGAACAGTTTTGTTTCATATTCTTTTTCCAGCGAAGACACCGCCGCGCTGATTGCCGGCTGGCTCATGCCCAATGCCTGGGCGGCAGCTGACATGGATTGTCTGTCACAGACTTCCACGAATATTTCGAGTGTGCGTTTTGACATAATTGATCCTTTATATGTTAAATATCATACATAAGGTTTCATTTATATTAAAGCAAAATTATCCATTAATTACTGATAATTAATCCAGACGGTTTTACACGAATTATTTTTATAGATGGAGAACGATTCATCGAACCGCATCAAAAAAGCCATCATCTTGCACGGGATGATGACCAAAGTTATTTATGTATCCGGAATGAAATATAATGCGTGAGCGCATATCCCGTGCCAATGCCAAGTGTTCCGGCAATGATATCCATCACGTCAAACACGCCCCTGTGCGTGATCCATTGCAATATTTCAACACACAATATCAGCAGGATTGACATCACAATCATTCTGTTCCGGGACTGTTTTCTGAACAAATACCCCACCGGTATAAAACAGATCAGATTCAGAAGAATCTGGATCATGTATTGCCGGTTCAAACCGGAGATCGCAGGCTGCGCCTGGTAATCGATCACAGGTCTTCCGAATAAGAGAACTGCCATTGCAAACGCATATGCAATCCCGAGGATGATCACACATGGGCGGTCGACTGTTTTATCTGTAATCAGCCTGATGATCATGAATATGATTGCAGTCTGAACAATCAGCAGCGCAATCATTAATGGAACGATCAATTCAGAACTTCCTGAGTAAACACGGTAGATGAACTCACTTGTTATGAAGTAGAACAAGACATAACTGATAACTGCAGAACCAAGCAGACTCAATATACTTTTTAATTTCATACACCGCCTCCGTTAATCATTTTAAAAAGCATGCCATTAAGCATGCAAGTGATTACTGGTATTGAACCTGTACAGCCTTTGACAGTCTGACCAGACGGCTGACATGAACGGATGCGATGAACATCAGTCCGTCAATCACAACATTGGCAACAAACCGCAATGCCATGGTATTGGTTCTGATCGCAATCACAAATCCGGCCGCGGACAGAGCGAATGAGATTGCGGAGAGAATGAGCACCGGTCTGATTCTTCCGGGATCTCTGGCAGCTCTGATACCGAGCATACCTGTGATCAGCGAAACGGTTCCGCTGAAGGCAAGTCCGAAGGATCTGCCCGAAATCATCTGTGCATATTCGGCAGATGAGATCGGCTGAATTATATTCATAATCATGGCGGCTGCTCCGTAAAGTGTTTTGCCTGCGGCTGTCAGGACAGTCACAATACTGATCATCAATATGACTTTCTGGTAGTTATCCATCTGTCTGAAATCTTCAAAATCAAAGCTGAACATAAATGTTTCTCCATTGCATAGGATTCCTTTTCTGACCTGTCAGAATCATAAGGAACTGGCAATGGATAACTATACTACGAAATAACAATTATTCAAGGCTTTCACTCTGCACGGCACATGTGCCTGCATCGTTCATTGTTCTGATTGCCTGTTCCAGTCTTTCACGGAAATAACGGTGTGTGATTACCAGAACATGACTGCCTTCATCAGACAGATCACAGATTTCACGGAGTGCTTTCATTGCCCTTTGATCCATCTCATCAATGCTTTCAGCACCATATGCCGACCAGTCATCGATGTCATCGAAATTGATTTTATTGTCGCCTTCGAGAAGTCCGTAGAATCTCTCCCTGAGATCTCTGCGGTATATGACGGGAACATTCCTTCCTTTGAGAATGAGATCAACGGTATCCCTTGCCCGCAGGGATGTGGACACAAATGCGCATGAGATCTTTATATCTTTCAGTTTTTCCCCGATCTGTTCCGCTTTCTGAATGCCTTTCTCACTCAGCAGGGAATCGCAGATGCCTTCCTTGCGGTTTTCTTTTTCAAAGAGCGTCTCACCGGTGCAGACCATGCTCATTCTGATTTTCTTTGCCTGTTCAGAACGGTATTCATCGGCTGTCTGCGGTTCTCTTGTCACGGTGTATTTCCCGTCCTCATAGACAAATTCAGCGATGCAGCAATTCGGTACCAGCGGTCTGTTCAGGGCATCCATGCGGTCTCTGTATTCATCGAAATCATAATTGAGGATTGTTTTCAGCAGATGTGAGAAATAGCTTCCATGGGAAACAATCAGCACATGGTCATTGTCTTTGCATGCGGAAAGAATCTTTTCAAATGCTTTCTTTGCCCTGATTTCAAACAGCGGCACATTCTCACCGCCCACATCCGTCCACTCATCCGCTTTGCGGTGAACCTGGATGATATCATTCATATCGCTGAACAGCTGGCCGTCGAGTGTTCCGAAGTCAAACTCCATGAGTTCCTTCATCACAACCGGCTCTTCTTTATGATACTGCGCAACGATTTTGGCGGTGTCCCATGCCCTTTCGGATGCGGAGCAGAAGATATGATCAAAATGTTCTTTGCGCAATGCGGAGGCGGTGTTTTCCGCCTGTGCAATGCCTTTTGTGTTCAGCGGACTGTCGCATTGTCCCTGCATCCTGCGCACCTGATTGAACAGTGTTTCACCATGTCTCACAAATATAAAATGTACTTTCATTGTTGTTCCTTTCTGATGATTGAAGCCGGTATTGACCGGCTTCTTGTTTTAAATCAGGTTGTAATGTTTCAGTCCGTTCTTCACCCCGTCCTCAAGAATCGGCGTGGTGATGTATTCGGCTTTTTCTTTCAGCGCATCCACCGCATTGCCCATCGCAACACCATGTCCGGCCGCTTCAATCATGCACAGATCATTGACGCCGTCTCCGAACGCATAAGTGTTTTCAATGGGAACGCCGAGCTTTTCAGCCACGTGGATCAGGGCGGTTCCTTTATCAATGCCAAGCACCGTCACATCGGCACTCGGATGAGGTCCGTGGGGATTGAGCAGACAGATGCCTTTGAGCGCATCTTCCATCTGATGGCGCATTTCAACGCTGCTGAACCAGACATCCAGGGCATAGACTGAATCCATATTATCGGGATTCTTTTCATGAATCACATAGCCGTCAAACTGCACATCGGCCAGTATTTTGAATCCTTCTTCCGGTCCGCCATAGAAACCGTGGGTGGCGCCGTTGAACTGGTAGCCTCCGCCGATTTCATCAAGCTTTTCCTGGATGAAGACAATCTGTTCTCTGCTTAACGGATGGTTGTAAAGAATCTCATCACCCATGAAGGCCATACGGCCATTGGAACAGATGAAACCGTCCGCATATGCGGAGAAATTCTTTTTCACATAAGCAGGATTTCTTCCCGTACAGATAAATACCTTATCTCCGTTGGCACGCAATACTTTCAAAGCTTCTTCGGCGCTTGCGGGCACATCGGTTTTGATTGCCAGCGTTCCGTCGATATCAAAAAACACAAGATTGTTCATATTCATTCTCCATGTGACTGTCTGTATTATATCGGGAATTTCTTTCAAAAGATATGCATGTAAAGAAAAGACTCCCGTATGTGAGAGTCTGTATCTTGTTATCTTGCCTTTTTCCAGGCGCTCTTGGAAATGAGAATCAGCATCGGATAGATCTCCAGTCTGCCCGCCAGCATGTCCGCGGTGAGCACGAGCTTGGAAAGATCGCTGTATCCGGAGAAGTTGCAGGTCGGACCGACCTGGGCAAGTCCAGGACCGATGTTGTTGAGAGTCGCCATGACTGCGGTGAAGTTTGTTTCGAAATTGAAGCCGTCCAGGGAAATCACCAGCACGCTGACAATGAGGATGATCACATAAGCAACCAGATAGGCATGGGTGTTATGGATGATACCTTCATCAATCGCACGTCCGTTGACATGGATGGCGCGCACTTCGGACGGATGCATGGATCTGTGCAGGTTTCTTCTCAGGCTTCTCCATAACAGCAGAAGTCTGATCTGTTTGAAGCCGCCGCCCGTGCTTCCTGCGCAGGCGCCGCAGAACATCAGCAGCACCACAATGGATTTCGCAAAGGAAGGCCATAAATCAAAGTCTGTGGTCGCATATCCGGTGGTGGACATGATTGTACCGACTGTGAATGCGCTGTGACGGATGGTTTCCTCAAGTGTGGAATACAGCGGTCTGACATTGATCGCGATCGCTGCGGTTGCCACGAATACGGCCGCCCAGAAGAGCTTGAACTCCTCATCGCCGAATGCTGCGGAGAACTTCTTCAAAAGGATCAGATAGTAGATCGAGAAGTTGACCGAGAACAATAACATGAACAATGTGGTGACATTCTGGATATAGGGACTGTAGCTGGCAAAGGAATCATTCAAGACACCGAATCCGCCGGTGCCGGCTGTGCCGAATGCCAGACAGCATGAATCAAACAGTGACAGTCCGCCGAGTTTCAGCAGCACGATATCAATGACGGTCATGCCGGTATAAATCCAGTAAAGGATTTTGGCTGTGTCTTTCATTCGCGGAACCATCTTGCCGACCGCCGGGCCGGGAGATTCCGAACGCATGATATGCAGTGTGAAACCCTGGTTCTTTCCGGATACCGAAACAATGGACATCAGGAAGACAAGCACGCCCATGCCGCCGACCCAGTGTGAGAAGGATCTCCACCATAAGATTCCCTTGGGGAGAATTTCCACATTTTTAAGAATGGAGGAACCGGTTGTGGTAAAGCCGGACACCATTTCAAACAGCGCGTCGACATAGCTTGGAATCGCGCCGGAAAGCACGAAGGGCAGACATCCCAGCGCTCCCAGGAAGATCCATGAGAGACCGGTTGTCGCTAAACCTTCACGGGCATAGAACCGTTTGCCGCTTGCCTTGATGGTGATGGCATACAGGAATCCCGCCACACCGACGATAATCGCGATACTGATCAGAAATGCCTGCAATGAGGCGGTTTCATGAAGCACAAGGCTGATCAGCGCCGCCGGTATCATCAAAGCCGCTTCGACAAACAGCACATATGCGATAATCCGCATCATCATTCTGAGATTCATGAGAGCGTATCCTCGAAGATATCATTCAGCTGATTGATTGTGCTTTCGGTATCTGTAATAACGATCACGGTATCCCCGATATTGAATGAGGATTCACCGTTTGCGATTTCGGAAGTTTTGCCATGGCTGATTGAAACAATCAGAGCATTCTTTCTGGTACGGATATTCTTCAGCTTTTCGCCGATATGCTTTGTGTCTTTATCCGCGGTAAATTCGATCGCTTCGATCTTGCCGTCGGCGATTCTGTGAATGGAAAGGGCTGCACCTTCTTTTGTCTGCATCGCTCTGACATAGCGAACAATGTGCATCGTGCATAATTCCTTCGGACAGATCACACTGCCGATCGGCATGTTTTCAATCAGTTCGCCTTCCCCGCCTCTGCCGAGTTTCGTGACAATATTGGGCACCTGGTGCATATGGGCATAAAGGGAAGTGACGACGTTGAGCTCATCGATACCGGTCAGTGAGACAACCGCGTCATAATCGCCGATGTCCTCACTGTCGAGAACCGCACGGTTGGACACGTCGCCGTTGATGATCGTCGCAAAGGGAAGCTTTTCCGCAAGTTCACGGCATTTAGCCCTGTCAATTTCGATAATGCTGGTGGCGATATGATATTTGTTCAGTTCTTCTGCCAGATAATAGGAGATGCGGCTGCCGCCGGCCATGATGACATGGGATACCGGCATATTGATAATGCCGATATGAATGAGCATCTGGTGCAGCTGTTCCGGATCACCGGTCACAAACAGACGGTCGCCTTCCTGAATGGTGAAGTTGCCGTCAGGCATAATTGCCTTGCCCTGACGCAGAACTGCCGCGACCAGAATCTGCGCTCTTGTTGCGCTGGAAAGATTCTTCATCTGAACCTTGGCAAGTTTGGAGCCTTTCGCGACTTTGAGTTCAACGATTTCCACTCTTGCCTTGGCAAAGGTCTCTCTTTTCAGGAAACCCGGGTATCTCAGCAGTCTGGCAATTTCATGGGCGGTCTGCTGTTCAGGGTTGATAATCAGTGAAAGTGCAAAGACATCACGCATGCTTCTGGCCTGTTCCACATATTCGGGATTGCGGATACGCGCAATCGTATGAATGTCCGGATTCAGCGCTTTCGCCGTAATGACTGAAAGCATATTGACCTCATCCGCATTGGTGGCGGCGATCAGAACATCCATATTTTTAACACCGGCTTCCTCGAGTACGGACATGGATGCACTGTTTCCCTGCAGGGTAATGACATCATAGCTGCTGACGGCATTTTCAAGCACATCGCTGTTCATATCAATGACGGTAACGTCATGTCCTTCTTTTGAGAGCTCATCGGTCAGCGCTCTGCCGACCTTTCCCGCTCCCGCGATTAATATCTTCATAGTTGTCTTCCTTTTTATATAAGCTTTTTCATTTTATCACTGCATTAAAAAAAGGCAAATCATGCCCTTTAATGAGTGTTTATCTTTGGATTCCGGATCGTCTGAATTGCGGCCATCATAAGCCGGAATATTGACAGATATTCTATCGGTTTTCGTTCAGATCTCTTCGTAAGCCGTATCATTGCATATGATCTCAAAAACTCTGCTGATAACGCACAGCTTTTGAAATGTGCACACCTGATTAAAAAAAACATTTCTGCTGTTTGCATTTTTCTCAATCACTGAGATCAGCCGGAATTCTTCGCTTCCTGTACTCTTCATAGGCGCGCTTCCAGATCGCATCCCAGTCTTTTTTCTGCTCTGTGAAACGGAGATCTGCTATTTCAACCGTGATTATCTTACCGATCCTGTCTGTCCGGATACAATCTGCTTCATCCTCCAGAATATAAATCAGGTTATCACGGATTCCTCTTTCAATTGCTTCATTCTTAACACGAAGGTACTCTCCTCGTTCGTCATTCAGTTCATAGAACAGATTGACATCTAAAACTCTTCTGCAGTCTGAGTCTTCAAAATCATACCCGGGATATTCCAGATTCTGATCCGGATCATCCGGAGAATACAGTCCCATGTACATATCATCCAGATGTGCCATTGCTGAAACTTCCGCCTGTATTACGCATTCAATATCCTCGTAATCCATGATGTCGCAGATTTCATCATAATCGAACACGATGTTTTCAATCCTGAGATACTTTGTATTTCCGCTCAGCGAAGTCAGGATGCGTCTTATCATCCATTCCTTAGCGAAATCCAGAAAGCCCTGATGTGCAAAAACCGGATCCGTTTCATCCAGATATCCATGATTCTGCCAATATTCATTCATTTCCCATAGTTTCTCTTCGCTCTCATTATCCGGATTTTCCTCAATATAATCCATGACAAGCTCATTCATAACTTTATCGCTGGCTTTGAATTCAACATGAAGATTCACTTTTGCGTCTGCTGTGAAATCTCTTGTCATCAGTTCTTCGTAATAATAATCACTGCTCATGCTGCCCTCCGTGTCCGATCATTCTGTCATCTGTGCTGAGTATACCGCCCGCAATGCACTCAATATAAAAGAGCAGATCCGCTCCGCTCTTTTTTTAAGCTGATTATTTATTGAGATTATCCAGAATCGGCTGGAGCAGTTTCATGAATTTATCCCAATAAACAGGATATGCGCCATAGCCTCTGTAGAGGTATTCCTCATTCTCATCGATGATGACGCTGAGTTCCCATTCCTCATCGTCGGAAACATCTCTGCCGTCATTGACCGGAATGTATTCCTTGTCCCAGTCATAGACATAGACCTTTTCGAACAGTTCCTTGCGGAATTTGTTCCATTCCTGTTTACTCAGCATGTCAGCATACTTGTTCAGACCGCCGCCGTTGGAATCATAGATTTCATAAAGACATACATCGCCATCCTGGCCCATACGCAGTCTGACTGATCCGTTGAACAGATCTCCAAGACGGATTCTGAGACCTGAGCATGCTTCGATCATCGGGATGCCGTTGTCATCATAAGGGGTTCTGCCGAAATCATTGAGGCAGTCTGCACATCTGTAGAAGCCTTCTACTCTGCTGACGTTCTTGGATCCGCAATGCGGGCATTTAGGTAAATTTGCCATATTATCCTCCGTTATAAGCGCTTACACGAGTATCATACAAAAATAATGATTCTTTTTCCATGGCTAAAACAAATTCGTTGTTTCAATCACAAGATCCGCTTTGTTCATAACATCGTAATTGCTGAAATAGAGTTCCTCAAAAGGAATCCATTTGTTTTCAAAGTCTTCCAGCTTGGCAGGATTGCGCTTTGCGATCCTCTCCAGCTGTCTCTGCGGCTGCACATGCAGGAAGAGTTTCAGATCATAATAGTCTCTTAGCAAGGGATGATGGCTGTAGCTGCCCTCCACAATCACCAGTCCGCTTCCATCCGCTTCCAGAACGGTTTCGGACAGAGACATGGTATTGCAGTCAAAAGGATGAAAGTATGCTGTTTCCCCTTTGCTCAAAGGTTTCAATACTTCCTCAAGAAAGCGCTCATGATCCACATTCTCACCGGGTGTGCTGTATCGTTCTTTCGTTCTTTGTTCCGGTCTTAAAAAGAAATCATCCATGTGCACAAGCGCACCGCCCATCTTTTCATGAAGCATTGAGGCAAGCGTGCTTTTGCCGGAAGCGCATCTGCCGTCGATGGCGATCAGGCAATGTGATTTCTGTTCTGTGATCCTTCTGATTTCATCACTGATTCTGTTCACTGTGTTTTCCATGCGTATATATTACACCAGACAAATGAAAAGATCCCTTCCGGGACCTTTTCACGATTGATTTATTATATAAGGGGATAGAATTCACTGATGAGATGCTAAGGGGGAGCATTCATTCAGGGCAGATTTCTTTCTGCATGGTTATAATAGCAACCGACCGTCGGTCAATTATGTAAACATTATGTTAAATTATGTGATAGATTAAGATCCATATTTTTTTGTAATGTCATATCCACAAAGATCAGCCTGGAATGTGTTTGTGAAATCGCAGAAAAAAAGCCATATGCGCATGCATATGACTCAGATCACCTGCAGAAGATATACCCATGCCGGCAGCAGGATTATGGATCCCAGCGTTGTCAATACGACAACCTTTGAGGCAAAAGCGACATCCGCTTTATATTGTTCCGCAAGCACGGAGGTAGTACTGCCCGCAGGCATCGCCGCGAGAAGAACCGAAAGACCGGTGATGAATGCGTCCACATGAAGAATACGGCATACGAGCAATACCGCAGCCGGAATCAGAATCAGCCTGAGCAGGGAGAATGATAGGGTGTCTTTGCTGATCATGCCCTCAAATCCGGTTTCAGCCAACACCATTCCCAGGAATAACATAATCAGCGGTGTGGAACATCTGCCGAGGGAAGTCAGGGTGCGGTCGATTGCGGAAGGAAGTGTGATTCCCGAAATCATCAGCACCAGTCCGATGATGACCGCGATGATGCATGGATGGGTGATGATCTTGATCAGCTTCGTTCTGAAGTCAGATTTGCCTTCGAAATAGGAGATGCCCGCTGTCCACATGACAATGCGCAGAGGGATCAGATAGATCTGTCCATAGAGCAGACCTGTTTCACCGTATACGCCTTCTGCCACCGCATTGCCAAGGAATCCAGCATTGGAACAGACCGTCGCATACTGCAGTACCGGCTTCTGTTCCTTTTTCATTCTGTTGAAAAGTGTTGAAGCCAGGATGGTGCAGAAGATCTGGATGCCGATGGAGACCAGAAGCACAATCATGAAGTCCTTCATCAGATCCGCATTCAGTTCGGTCTGGAATGATTTGACGATATTGCATGGTAACAGAAGATTCACCACCGCTTTGGAAAATACACTTCTGTCTTTGGGATTCAGGATCTTTGCCCTGCACAGCAGCCAGCCGGCAGTCATTTCGGCAAACATCATAAACTGCAACATGAACAGCTCTTTAAAATTCATATACGGCCCTTCTTTTCTGATTTGCTGTTTTTATCTTATATATAATTCTGATTCTTTCAAGAAATAAGCCATATACTCATCGCATATGACTTGTTTTCGTTATTTTCTTTTGTCTGCCGCGTAGGCAATGTTGCCCTGTCTGCCATCAAGGCGTTCACCATTATCCATTGCTTTTGCCAGATGCAGGTGCATGCCGTTGAATTCAACCGGTTCATGATCATCTTTGCCGGCAAGGATCAGATCGCAGCACTCAATCACATTATCCAAAAGCTCTTTTGGAGATTCACCGGTACCATGATTGCGGATGATGCGGTCATAGCGGTCTTCATACTTTTTCAGATTGAGAAGACTTTCCCGGTATTCCGAAACGGTGCTTGAATATTCATCAAACAGCAGAACGAATACACCGCAGGCATCTCCGAACAGCATGACTCTGTCCTCTTCAATAAGCGCGCACATCATACCGGGTGTATGTCCTTTGACACTGACCATAGTGATATGAACATTGCCAAGATCAAACCGCTGCCCGTCATGAAGACTGAGCAGTTCTCCGGTATAAGCCGGATCGTAGTCCGTGAGCGGAATACTGCTTACCTCAGGATTTTTTTCATGAAACTTTCTTCTGTATTCAATCTTTGTGTGTGCCTCGTAGACCGGCGCATCATCCGGATTCATCCAGATATCGCAGTCTTTGAAATGAATCGCTCCGCAAGCATGGTCAAGATGGCCATGGGTCAGGATTACGGTGACGGGAAGATCCGTCAGTGATTCCACATAGGATCTCAGATCCCCGAACCCGTCGCCTGTATCCAGAAGTACGGCTTTTTCGTCTCCTGTCACCAGGTACAGGAAGGTTCCGCAGATATCACGGATGCGGATGATATGATCGTTCAGTCTCTCGTGTGTGAAATAAACTCTGTCCATTGATCTTATTCAGCTTTGGATGCATTTTCCTGGGCAAGCAGCTGCTTGTCATACGCACGCATGAACGGAACAGCGATTGCCAGGTCGACAAAGAACAGAACGATGACCAGGATTGCATTGCGGAAGTCCATGGTGGACAGGAAGGCCTGAATGGCGACCGGTGTTGTAAACGGCAGTGTCAGGAACGGTTTGCCGATGATGTTGGCAGCTGCCAGCAGATAGTAGGCGGTCAGGTTGATCACCAGGCAGATAATGGAAGGAATCAATGTGAATACGTTCAGGACGGTCGGAACACCGAAGACATTGGGCTCATTGATATTGAACAGAGAAGGAATCGCGGAAATCTTCGGAAGTGTTCTGAGCTGTTCGGACTTGCAGAAGAACATCATTGCGACGACATACGCATGATATGTGATCCATCCGCCGTAAACAGCGAGATTGCCTGCCATGATGAATTCGAGCGGCTGACCTGCCTGATAAGCAGCCAGATTGGCAGCCAGGTTGGCAGTGATAATCGGGCTGGTGATCGGGCTGGTCATGTTGTCGCCATGGATGCCGAAGAACCAGAACAGTGTGGACAGCAGCATCAGGAACAGAATGGAAGGCAGAGAGTTGGTTGCCTTGAGCAACGGCTGGAACAGTGTGAAGATCAGGGATGTGATACCTGCGCCTGTCCAGGAAGTGATCAGGGAATTGACCAGTGAGAATACAACCACTTCGAAGATCATCGGAATCAATACGATGAACGGAGCCGCGACATTGGGAGGAACGGAATCCGGCATCTTGATTGTAATGTTCTTTTCAGTGAAGAAACGGTTGATCTCCACACACAGGATCGCAATGATGATGGCACCGAACATATATCCGGCCCCGAGCATGCCCATGTTGATGGAACCCGTGGAGATATCCACCGCATTGGAAACGATCAGGAATACGAACAGAGCTCCGACGACGTTATTGATGGTGTTGAGTCCGTATCTCTTTGAAAGGAAGTATGCAATACCTGCAACGACATACAGAGAAATGCAGCCGATGGACAGATAATAAGGAATTAAAAGAATCTGGGAATGAGCGCCTGCCCAAGCCTGCCACGCCAGAAGGAATGCATAGAGGAAATTGGACGGTTCCGTTACAGTTGCCGGTACCGGCGGTACGGCAAGAAGAATCGCGAAGCCGCCGATGATTGTCAGCGGAATCAGAATTGTCATACCGTCACGGATAGATGCCAGATGTCTCTGGTTCGAAATTGCGGTGCCTACCGGAAGAAGTTTTTCTTCCATAAATGTCTGAAATCTTTCAAAGAATGACTTCTTTGTCTCACTCATGTGAGGTCCCCTTTCCAAGCTTAATTGCTTTTTCCACTATCAATATACACATATTGAATCGTTGATTCAATACCAAATTTTATAATTTGAATCATCCATTCATTTATGTTGAATTTTGAATCGTGATTCAGCTATAATAAAGATGCGAGGGAATCTTATGAATATTTTCGATACCATTGAGCTGAAGAAGCCGACATTCACCAAAGCAGAAATGAAAGTCTGTGAAGCTATTGCACAGAACTATGTCATTGTCTTCCATCATTCCTCCAACTCACTTGCCGAAGAACTTCATGTTTCCCAGGCATCCATATCACGCTTCTGTAAAAAACTCGGTTACGAAGGGTATAACGAATTCCGCTATGCGCTTTATGATTCCGTTCATACCAACCGGCCCGATTCCTCATCCATGTCAAAAGCCGATTGCGCCAAACGGATTATTGATCTGCTCAACAAACAGGCAGATGACGGTGAATATGACCATTTCGTTGAGCTTCTTTATGAAGCAGATCATGTGTTCACAACCGGAGTCCACCGCAGTTCCCTGCCGGCCAAGCTGCTGGCAATCGAGATGAATATGTTAAAACGGTTTGCCGTTTTCCGTGACAATAACGAATTTAGCGACTGGCCCCGCATGGCAGGAAAGACGCTGGTTGTATGCTGCAGTGAGCAGGGGCCAACTTTCCGGAACGGAATTGAAATGCTCAATGCGGAAGGAAAGAACAAACCATACACCGTTCTGATCTGCACAAATACAAAACATCCTTTGCGCAGATATTTCGACGAAGTGATCTGGCTGCCGAATTCCATCAATCAGAACCTTCCGGAAAGAGTTGAGCCGGCGGTGATTTACAGCATCTTCGTTGACATTGTGATATCCATGCTTGCGGAAAAACTGCAGAAAGAGGAGGAAAACAGCCATGCGGATCAGTGAAGTGATTCAGAAAATCAAAGATTATTCCAGAGGAAAAGACGCTCATACCAATCAGCCGATCGATGATGCACTCAGCAGAGACCAGGTGCTTTACGGAAGTATTGACAAAGAATGCACTGGTATTGTGACAACCTGTTTCGCTTCCGTGGAAGTGATTGAAAAAGCACACGCCTGCGGAGCGAATCTGATCATCTCCCATGAGGCACTGTTCTGGAACCATGGCGATCATACGGATTGGCTGGAAGCGGAAAAAAACAGTGTTTATCTGCGCAAGAAAAAACTGCTCGATGATTATGGTATTACTGTATGGCGCGATCATGATTACATTCATTCCGGTATGCCGGGGGCAAACAACACATGGTATGACGGCATCTTCAAAGGCTTTCTCCATGATACCGGACTTGAAAAGTACTATGTTCCCAATATCAATGATTCCGTGAAATACTCCATTCCCGTCATGCTGAACCTGCCCGGTCTGACAGTCAGGGAAGTGGCGGATATGATCATCAAAGGAGCCGGACTCAACGGTATCCGCCTGATCGGTGATCCCGATGCCGTTGTGCACAATGCATGCATTCCGATGCATCTGATCGGTTTTGCGGACAAAGAGACCATTTCCATGATCAACATCAAAAACATTGATCTTCTGATTACCATGGAACTGATCGATTATACGGTCAATGAATATATGCGTGACGGTGCCTGCCTCGGCGATCCGAAAGCCATTCTTGCCTGCGGACATTTCAACACCGAGGAACCGGGTATGAAATATATGCTCAACTGGCTTCCCGAAGCGCTTGGCACCGATACAATCCCGATGACTTTCATCAAATCCGGTGATGCTTCGCAATATATTCTTCCGTAAAACAGGATTTGAACCGAAAACAAGACAAGAGGACATGAATCAGCCGAATTGACGGCACGTTTCATATCCTCTTTTCATTTCCTGAACAGCGGTTCAAAAAAGAACTTCCCGTATGAGAAGCTCCAGTTGGGATTATTCAAGAATCACAAGCCGTCCTTCCACATGAGCATCCAGTCCCTGGTGGAGGGTCATATATTCCTCGACGATATTGTTCACGGATGTGATGACAATGCGCGAATGGCGGTTTTGTGTCACTTCGTTTAACGGAACACCGAGGAATTCATCGAAGTTGATGAAGTGATAGTGCTGCATGGCAATCTTCAGATGCATGTCATCGGTGATATCCTCACCGTTGAATTTAAACTCAAGCAGCTCATGCGTGCTCTTCCTGTATACGATTCTGACACCTTTTGAGAATTGATAAAACTCCGTATGTCCCTGCCATGCTTCATCCCTGAGAATATGCAGAACCATTCTGCGGAACTGCGCACCGGTGACTTCCAGCATATGAACCACATCGTCAAACGGTGTGTTTTCCAGCATGTCCGCATATTCCACGATCGGTCCGAGTTCCTCTTTGCGGATGGCTCCCGAGCCGAACAGCATGATGTCAAAGGAGCTGTCATCCTGCATCATATCTGCATACAGATTGCCTAATTCCGTTTCCTGAGTGCGGGAAGGATGAGTAAGTTTTCTGGCAAGGCGGGTCACGATGCGTCTGTATTTGAAATCTGATTCTTCCCGGTAAAGGTTCAGAACATCCTCGATCGCCGGGTCTTTTTCACAGGTCTCATCATTCAGAGGAATGCAGTTCCATTTCCACTCATGGATTTCACGCTTCTGCTCATCATACAGAATGTCAAAGCGTCCGATCTGCTTTGTGCCGTAAGAGGCCTGCACAACCGGAATGCCGTTGATGATTTCCGGCTGTTCCATGGATGTATGGGAATGACCGCCGATGATCATGTTCACACCCCAGCCCGGATCGAGCAGCTGCGCCAGTCTGCGGTCATCCTCGATGCCGATGTGGGTTAACAGAATGGTCATATCGGTGGAAGTGGTGCGGTAGTTGTCACAGATGACTCCGACCTCTCTGGCAGCATCCTCCACATCGATGAGCATGCCGATGATCTTTTCGGTTTTGGTGGAGGCCAGAACCTCTTTGGTCAGAATGCCGATGAACAGAATCCGCATGCCGTCAATCTCGATATTGAGATAAGGCGTGAACAGACGGGTATTGTTCATCGTCACAAACATGTTGGAACAGACAATCGGGAAACGGGCGCATTTCTCCAGAAACAGCAGATGCGCAATTCCGTAATCCACCTCATGATTGCCCGGGCATGCCACATCGGGTGAAAGCAGATTGACCAGATCAATGGTCGAAAGGCCCATGTAATCCGAATCAATGACCGATCCTCTGAACATGTCGCCGGCAATTGCGAAGATTGTGTTCTTCTCCTCTTTGCGGACCTTTTCCACATATCCGCCAAGACGCGAAATGCCGCCGCTCATGATGCCGTCTGTTTCGCTTTCGAAAAAGTCACCATGCATATCATTTGAATGCAGCAATGTCAGCTTTTTCATAGGGTATGTCCTTTCTGCCGTCAAACTCCGGCGGTAAGATGGATATCCTTCTGTTGTATTTTTTTAAGCTTCTCCCTGGGGTTCCGTGAACAGACTGATCACCCAGTCGCTGTTGATGCGCGGGAAGGTGACATTTTCCGCCTCATAGCGGTCGCTCTGCGCTTTGACTTCTTCTTCCAAAGGTCCGGTGGGAATCAGGAATGAGAGTCCCTTGTCATCGGTGCGCACATTGATCTTCATGACGCCGTTATCGGTTCTCTGGTATTCCACCGAAGTCACATCGGCGGGATTGCCCTGGCGGTTGTCAATGAATTCAATGAAGCTGTCATATTTGGCAAGCTCAACGACGATGTCACTGATGCCGTCTTCAAAGATCTGGATCTTTTCACTGAATTCCTGCAGCGTTGCGCATCTTCTCAGCGTATAGCCCTGCTCATCCAGAGGCTTTGCGAGTCTGTACAGATCGCCGGAAACCTCCTGGTTGCTTAACCAGAGAACAAACTTCCGGGAAGGATCGGAGTAAACCAGCGGATTCTGGATCATGAAATCCGTCTTGCAGTGGGGACAGGAATGACGGAACAGATCGCCGCTGATGCAGCGCTCTTTCAGTTCCGGATCATTGTCCGCGTTGACACTGTCATAGACAGTGATTGTGAACTCTCTGCCGCAATACGGACATTTGTAATTGACTTCATGTGATGTGCTCATAATTCCTCCGCTCAGTTTCTGAGTCTGATGCCGTGAAAAGTGATGCCGTAGCGGTTCATCTCATTGATGAGCCTGTCTCTTTCCTGAATCTCATCCTTGGAAAGATTGTCTCCCGCATACATGGCATAGAGATGGCATTCGCCGTCATAAATATACGGAAGTGTGTAAAGCGGTTCATCCATATGGATGCCGATGTCCGTTTCCGGCTCATCCTCCATGGATGTCAAAAGGAACGGTCCCTTGACGCCGATGATGCGGACATCATATTCCTGGATGGTCTGATCAATGAGAATGCCTGCCAGAACGATATCGGGATAGGCTGTGTCTCTCAACAGATCAAGTCTCGGATCGAGTCTTGTCTTGAGAAAGTCTTCATCCAGACCGCTGTCCATTTCACCGAGAAACGGCGCGTTTTTCGCGATCATCTGGAAATCCGGATCGACGATTCTGGCTTCTTTGTCAAACACCTGGTCAATCGTAAAATAACCGAGCATTTCTTTGTTTTCAAGTCCTTTTGTGCAGGTGCTCCAGTCCGGACCGATGGAAAGCACATTGAATTCCAGCAGACCGTCCCTGGCGCAATAGGATGAACATAAGGCATAGCAGTCATCATCGTGCACATCGAACGTATCTTTCAATTGATCAGTCAGTTCATCCGCCTCGATGGTGATGAACTGATGATAATAATCGGTAAATCTGTATTCTTCGAGTCTCATGGAATGATCCTCCCTTTAACAAAAAAGCAGGTTCTCTTGAAGGGAACCTGCGTAAAACCCTCTTTCAGACGGGTCAGTCTCTCCGGTTGCCGAGAATCCTCAGAATGTAGAGGAAGATATTGATGAAGTCCAGATAGAGCTGGAATGCGGAGTAGACTGCGAGGTTTGCTCTGATTGTATCACCATCGCCTGTTCCGTAGTAGAAATGTTTGATCTTCTGCATGTCAAATGCGGTAAGAGCAAGGAAGATCAGCAGGCCTGCATAACCGATAAACAGGCTGTTTCTGAGCATCGGGACAAACATGGAAACAACGGTCATGATGATCAGGGCAAGCAGTGCGCCGAACAGAAGTCCGGAGAACTTTGTCAGATCAACATTGGTTGTGTAGCCGATCACTGCGCAGCATACAAACAGAACTGCCGCAAACAGGAATGCGGTGAAAACAGTGCCGATTCCATATGACATGGGCAGGAAACTGAATGTGATTCCGGTCAGAACAGAATATACCATGAACAGAGCTGTGCATGTGCCGGTTGAGAAACGGGTGATGCCGGCGCTCATGGCAACCGCGCATCCGAGCTCTGCCAGCAGCAGGATAAATGCGATCATCGGCGAACCCATGAGAAGCTTATAGACGATTCCCTGGTTCACAAATGAGATGAAGCCGAACAGTGCAACGGCAGTTGTGACACCGAGGCCTGCAGCCATCAGCGCAAACACCTTGCGGATATATTGATTCAGTGTCATTCCGGAGCCATATGCATAAGCGGCGTTAGGACGGTTGTATTCACTCATAATCATTACCACCTTTCTTTTGGATCACGATATCATTGTATCGCTTAACTTTATAATAATCACATTTGACCCAAAGTCAAATCATTAACATTATGAGCGATTTCCGCATGATCATGCATCCAATGTGATACTTTCTCATTCAATGCGTCTGATTTGTAAACGATCGCCTTGTCCGTCTGGCCATTGCGGTTTTTCAGTTCCAGGATCGCCTGCTTCGCTTTGGGGTTGTTGGAAACCAGTCTGACATCTTCAAGCATATCCTTTGTCCAGAATCTGTATCTGTTTTTCGTTCCGACTGCCAGCCATCTGTCTCCAAAGGCGGTATCTTTTGAAACAGAGCGGATCACATCATTGTCAATCGGTCCGCTGATTCTTTCCAAAGAAGACACCCGCTTTGAAAGCGCACCGCTTCTGCGCAGACTGAATATCCAGAATACCAGCACACTGACACCGCTGATCACCAGTGTGTCCAGCATCGGCACAAGGAAATGCGGCTTCAGTCTGAGAAACATCAGAAACAGCATGACCAGCAGACTGATGATGCCTCCGGCAATCAGACCTCTGCCGACTGCTTCGTTCATGATATTCTGTTTGATTGTTTTCAAATAGTTCATACTCCGCTCCAATCCATGATTTCGCTGACAATCCGCTGACAGTCTTTTTCATCGCTGATATCAAACCAGTGCACCGGCATCTGGTGATTCAGCCATGTGTACTGCCGTTTGGCGAATTGTCTGGAATGTTTCTGGATCTCTTCCTTCACTTCCACAGCGCTCATATTTCCCCGGAAATATCCGGACCATTCCTTATAGCCGATTCCCTTCATGGCCGGATCATCAAATTCGATGCCTGATTCCAGAAGAGAAGCGATCTCCTGCTCAAGGCCTGCCTCAAACATCATTTCCACTCTGCGGTTGATGCGTTCATAGAGTTCTGAGCGTTCCATGGTGCAGCCGGCAATGAAAGCGTCATAAAGCATTTCATGTTTCTGGGAAGCTTCAATTTCACTTTGTTTCATGCCGCTGCGTTCAGCGATGGTCAGACATCTCAATACCCTTCTGCGGTTGTTGGGATGGATCTTCTCAGCCTGTTTCGGATCGGTTTCCAGAAGTCTTTGATAAAGCTCCTCATTGCTCAGCTTTTCCAGATGTTCACTGGCAAAGGAGCCCGATTCCTCATTGAATGTATAATCGTACAGACAGGATTTCAGATAAAGCCCGGTGCCTCCGCAGATGATACTGACGCCTTCGGTGTGATCAATGATCTCTCTTGCCATCTTCTGAAAGTCGGCGGCACTGTATGGCTCTTTCGGATCGCGGATATCGATCAGATGATGCACGATCCCCTCTTTTTCTTCTTCAGTGACTTTTCCCGAACCGATATCAAAGCCTTTGTAGACCTGAATGGAATCACCGCTGATGATTTCCGCATTCAGTTTCTTTGCCATCTGTATGGAAAAGGAGGTTTTGCCCACGGCGGTGGGTCCGGCAATCACAAGCACCTTCTTCATCGCAGAAACTCCTTGGTCAGTTCCTTCTCATCCAGAATGACGAACGTCGGTCTGCCATGAGGGCAGTGGTACGGATTCTCGCACAGGGAGAGCTGTCTGACCACTTCCTTCATCTCATTCATGGTGAGTGAGCGGTTGAAGCGGATGGAATGATGGCATGCCATGGTGGCGATCCGTTTTTTCTCCATGCGGGTGTATTTGGATTCACGGTCATTGCGGAACTGATCGATCACATCCTCAAGGAACGGTATTTCCTCAAGGTCTTTCATCCATGCGGGCACACTGCGCACCGCCAGGGTATCGGGACCGAACGGTTCAAACGTGATATGCAGATCAGCCGCGGCCTGATTGATTTCATCCACCCTTGCGATGAGATCGCTGCCGGCATGGATCACAAGCGGAACCAATGTGTCCAGCATCACCGGATTGGTATTCAGCTTTTCACAATATTCTTCATAATGAACCCGTTCCTGGGCGGCATGCTGGTCAATGATGGCAAGACCGTCCTTGACGGCACAGAGAATGAACTTCTCATGGAACTGGCCGATCACATCCATATGCGGAAAAGAAGGAGATTCCTTCTTCGGCGTATAGGCCGCCTCCGGTTCTTTCACGCTTTCGCTGAGGCTGCGCAGGATCTCCTCATCCTGTTTCGCCTCATTGACGATCGCCTCATATGTTTTCTCATCCGGTCTGTAAACCGGTGTTTCCTTCACCGGCTCTGCCGGGATTGTTTCCTGCGGTGTTTTTGTCTCTTCCTGAATGACGGGTGTTGGTGCCGGCTTCTTTGCGGAATATGCCTGCTTTCTTTCCGCTTCCCGGATCAGGCTGTCCGTATCAAACGAGATCGGTTCATAATATTCCGTTCTTGCGGCAGCCGGTTCCACCTTCGGGGCCAGCGGCGCACCTGCAAGAATTCTGCGCACATTGTCGCGGATCAGATATTCAAGCTGGATTTCCTTGGACAGACGCACTTCCCATTTGGAGGGATGCACATTGACATCAAGGAGTCTCGGATCCATTTCAATATTGAGTACACAGATCGGATATCTTCCTTTGACGATGAAATCCTCATATCCGTCCTGGATTGCTTTATACAGTTTATAGGTGCGGACCATACGTCCGTTGAGGAACACATACATGTTGGAACGTGAGGCACGGGTGATCATCGGTTTGACAATATAGCCGCGCACTTTATAATCGAAATCCTCAAATTCGGCTTTGACCGCGTTTTCCGCCACGGCTCTGCCGCCCGCCTGAAACAGCACTTCCAGCAGGTCGCCCTGTCCGCTGGTGCGGAACGCGTCGCGTCCGTCGGAAATCAGATGGAATGAAATCTCCGGATGGGACAATGCGAAGCGGACAATGACATCCTGGATCAGGGATGCCTCATATGATGCGGAACGCATGTGTTTCAATCTCGCCGGAGTGCGGTAGAAAAGACCTTCCACTGTGATCTCGGTTCCCTGATTGCACGGATATGCGCTGACCGAAACAGTCTGACCGTATTCGACCGTGATTTTTGTGGATTCATTTCCGTCGCTTGTGATCATCGTCAGCTTTGAAACGGAAGCGATCGAAGGAAGCGCCTCACCGCGGAATCCCAGTGTATGAATCGACCAGAGATCGTTCTGTGTTCTGATCTTGGAGGTCGCATGGCGTTTGAAAGCCATCTGCGCATCTTCGGCATCCATACCCGAGCCGTTGTCGCGGATTGTGATTTTCGAGATTCCGCCCTCCTCAATGGCGATGTCGATTCTCGTTGAACCGGCATCGATCGCGTTATCCACAAGTTCTTTTACAACTCCCATCGGCCTTTCCACCACTTCGCCGGCGGCGATCATGTTGGCGGTCTGGGAATCCAGCTGCTGAATTCTTCCCATAGTGATTTCCTTTCAAGATATTATACAATAGATATGACGAAAGAGGATTTATGCGGCTGAAAGAAGAATACAGAGAAGAAACCGTGATCAACCGTTCCAGATTCATCGCCTGTGTCGACAGATGCGATACGGAAGAGGAAGCACGCAGGTATATTGAATATATCCGTAAGGAATATCCCGATGCCACCCATGTATGCACGGCCTATGTATGCGGAGAAAACAATATGATCCAGCGTTCCAGCGATAATAAGGAGCCCTCCGGAACCGCCGGAGTGCCGATGCTTGAAAGCATCCGCAAAAGCGGACTCTCGGATGTGACCGCATGCGTGGTCAGATATTTCGGCGGCGTCAAACTCGGAGCGGGCGGACTGATCCGTGCTTACTCAGGCGCGGTGGCCGATGCCCTTGCCCATGCGAAAAAGACAATTGATGTGCCGTATGATGAATGGAAAATCACCTATCCTTATGATATGTCCGGAACTCTTGAAAACTGGCTGAGAAGGAATACGGATATCATTTCCCAGGATTACGATGAACAGGTCACCTGCATCATCCAGACTGAGAGGAAAGATATTCTCGATGTGGTCAGGGATTATTCCAGAGGAACCATACAGCCTGAATTCATCCGTACTCTCATGCGTGAAAAGGATGTTGAAAATGAGCAGTGATCCTGCTCATTCTTTTGATATGAACAGCAGATCCATATCCGTTCCGCCCTCTATGCCGGGGACGGTTCCGGATGATGTGTACTGCCAGATGGAGAATTCATACGGATATCTCGGATACGGTCCGTATTCCGCCACCCAGATATCAAATTCCTGGATGTATTCTGTCACAAACAGTTCTTCAAACAGCAGTGTGCTGTTGTAAACCATCGGTGTGTAGCCGGCATTCTGGATTCTGTGCAGGAATGTCACGGCGCACTCCGTTTTTTCTTCTCTGCTTAAGGAAAGGATTCTTCCGTTGGGACCGGTATCCGATTCCTCCATATCAAAGACAACCGGAAGATCAATTTCATAGTCTTTGATCTTTGCCAGTGTGAAGTCCGCCTCCTCCCGCGCCTCTTCGGGACTGATTGCCTGGGAGTAGAAATAAACGCCGACTTTGATACCGACCCGTTTGGCTTCCTGTATATTGCGGTCAAAGTATTCATCCTCATATACATAGCCGTACTGATAGCCGCGGTATCCGCAGCGGATCATCGCAAATTCCACGCCGGATGCCTTGACGGCATCCCAGTCGATGATCTCCTGATGTGCGGAAACATCGATTCCCTGGATGGAATACCAGCGGTCATCTTCATAATATGCATAATCACCGTCCCAGCTCAGATTGTTCCAGTCATAGACATTGGACACATACGGGGTTTCGATCATTCTCTCTTCCGCTTCATGGATGGCGATCTCCTGTTCCCTTAACCGCAGACCCAATGCGATCATTGCGATCAGAAGAATGGAGAGGAAGATGCTCAGAGCGATCGGCAGCCCGTTTGAGCTGTGATGACTTTTTTTGTTCTTCCTTGTCATATTATTCAGTTTAACAGAAAAAATCCGCTTCATACTTTAAAGCGGATCTTAAGGTTCAATATGGCTGGAATCCGTTCATGACGGCCCAGGAAAGAGAGCTTAAGGCACAGGCCGCGATGATCGCGAACACAGCTGCGAAATACATTGCCTTGAGCCAGCGGTTCATGCCGGATGTATAGCGTTCCATGGAATAGATATAGACCACGATCGCCGCCGCCAGCAGAAACAGCCTTAACATGATCACAAACGCATTCAGTCCGAACAGTGCGAAGATTCCCGAAAAGGCGGTCAGCACTGCGGGCACGCACTGTACCTGGGCGGTTTCACTGAATGCTTTCTTCAGATCGAAGCTCTTGCGCTCTGCAAGATACAGAATCACGAATGTGGCTGCCCACAGAATGAGCGCAGCCAGCAGGCCATAACGGAAGCCGAAGGAAATCCAGCTGCCGCAAAGTGAAATCAATACCGCGCCAATGGCGCCATAGACACTCAGCTCATTTTCCGCAAACGGATCTTTCAGAATGGAAAGAAGCGGACGGAAATCCTCTTTTGAAATATCGACGGTTTTTTCTCTTATTTTCGCTGCCTGTTCCTGGACAAATCCGGCGGGATTGCTGTTTTCTTCAATCTTCGCACCGCAATAGCCGCAGAACATACTTTCATCGGGCAGTTCTTTTCCGCAGTTTTTACAATACATAACGAATCCTCCGTAATGTATTTATTTTAGCATTTATTGAAAAAGTTGGAGCAGAACAAGCAGTATCGGCAGGCTTTAATGATATAATCGCCTCATGAAAAGCAAACTCGGAACAATTGCAGCTGCGATCATCGCCGCAATTCTGATCGTCGGCGGATTAGGCGGATATCTCATTTCAAATCATATCAAAAAGGAAGCTTCTCTGAATCAGGCCATGGAAACACTCACGCTTGAGGCGGATGAAAGTCTGCTCAATGTTGAATACGGCGATTCATTCGATCCGGCCTCAGTCATCACAAGTCATGAAGGTGAGATGGAAATCAGCGGCGAAATTGATACGAAAACACCGGGTGATCAGACATTCACCGTCACCCTGAGCAAAGAGGATCAGTTTCATCAGACTGCGAAAAAAGTGTTCACTTATACCGCGCATGTGGCTGATACGAAACTGCCGGAAATCAGATTCCGCGAAGAAAGTTTCGTCTTTGAAACCGGAAGCACCTTTGTTTCCGAAGCGAACGTGGAATCCGTCATTGATCCGGTGGACGGACCGCTGGAAAAGGCTGAGACACTGGACAAAGGCAAATGGATCATCGAGGATAATATATCTCTCGATACGGCAGGTGAATATACCGTTACCGTAAAAGCGATGGATCTTAACGGCAACGAAACATCCGCATCCTATCCGGTCCTGATTGTTGATCCGGAGCCGGAATTCGGTCTGATCGAAGGAAGTCCCGAATATCCTTATTACATCAGAATCAACCGTGCTCTCAACACCGTAACCATCTATGAAATGGATGATGACGGCTATTATACTCTCCCGGCCATGGCATTTGTCTGCTCCACCGGTGATGCGACACCTTTAGGCACTTACAACACAACCGACAAATACAGATGGCGCGGATTGTTCGGCAATGTATACGGCCAGTATGCGACCAGAATCGTCGATCACATTCTCTTCCATTCCGTTCCTTATTTCACTGAAGATCAGTCTGATCTGGAATATGAGGAATATAACAAGCTCGGTACTGCCGCTTCGATGGGATGTATCAGACTTTGTGTCAGAGATGTCAAATGGATTTATGACAACTGTCCGTCCGGCACAATGGTTGAAATCTATGATGACTTTGAATCACCGGGGCCGCTCGGCAAACCGGATTCCATCATCATTGATCTGAATGATGAAAGAAAAGGCTGGGACCCGACTGATCCCGATCCTGCCAATCCCTGGAGAAATTAAAAAGAATGCCGCTCATTGAGCGGCATCATTTTTTTCATTACTTGTAGCTGTCGTAGGAGTACTGCTCATAGACATGAGATACCGGTGTGTGATTCTCGATGGAATCGATTGTTTCGGAAATCATGTTGGCAATGGACAGTACGGTGATCTTTTCGGTCTGGGCCTTTTTCTCCTCGCTCATCGGGATGGTGTCTGTGACAACCAGTTCCTTGATGACAGACTTGTTGATCTTATCGATCGCGTCTTTGGAGAAAATCGGATGAGTGATTCCGACATAGACATCCTTGGCGCCGTGATCCTTGAGAATCTGGCAGCCTGCACACAATGTGCCTGCTGTATCGCAGATATCATCAACGACGATGCAGATCTTGCCATCGACATCACCGATGACATTCTGGGCTTCTACCATGTTGGGCTTCGGTCTTCTCTTGTCGATGATGGCGATCGGCGCATCGAGCATGTCGGCGAGTCTTCTCGCTCTGACAACTCCGCCGTGATCCGGTGAAATGACAACCACTTCATCATTCGGGAAGTTCTTCTCACGGAAGTATTTGCCAAGCATCGGAACAGCGGTCAGATCATCGATCGGAATATCGAAGTATCCCTGGATCTGGGCTGCGTGCAGATCGAATGTGAGAATCCGGTTTGCGCCGGCTGTCACGAGCAGGTTTGCGACAAGTTTGGATGTGATCGGCTGACGGGGTTTTGCTTTGCGGTCCTGTCTTGCATAACCGTAATACGGCATGACAATGTTAATCGTACCGGCGCTTGCACGCTTGCATGCATCGATGCATACCAGAACTTCCATCAGATGTTCTGTGACAGGGGTGCAGGTTGACTGGATGATGAAGACATCGCGTCCTCGCACTGACTGCTGGGGTTCAACGATAATTTCACCATCGGCAAAATGCTCGACTTTAATCTTTCCAAGCGGTACTCCAAGCTCTTTGCATACTGCATTTGCGAGCTCGATGTTTGCGGTGAGAGCGAATACAACAGTTTCCTTTACCATGTTTTTCCTCTTTCCTTTTATGCGCCTTAAGTTAAGCAGTTTTCCCCTGTTTCGTCAAGGTGCATAGCCGTGCAATCAATGGAAATTCCGTACATTTTATATGGACAAAACCGATTTTTAAGATATTAAGGTGCATACATCAAGTGAAGCACCCCGTCCAATTACTTTGTAATATGGACGAGGCTTCTGAGTGCCTGATCAGCTTTCGTCTTTCGAACTGTATGTAATCTACATACAGCCTGTCTCACAACTCAGGGCTGCTCACACAGCCTCTATCCGTTTTACCGGATTACTTTTGTCCTCGGAACAATCTCAGTTCTTTGGTCTGCATGTGTGCAGATCGAAGAACTTTATTGTTTTCACTTCTTGAAGGAATGACATATCCATTCCCTCAAAGGCTTCCGGGAAAGCCTTTCTCAAAATATTCGCACTTCCATTGATGTCAGAAGAGATCACAAATCCGTTCATTGAACGGTATAAGCCTCTTGCAATTCTTCTTCCGCTGAATCTGTAATCTCTGTTTTCTTCTTCCCCATATACAGGAATCACATCACGATCAAAAGAACTTGCCCTGCTTGTATATGACTCCTCCTGTAAAATCACTTTGATTCCTTCACGCTCTGCTTTATAGCGGATCATATGAATCAATGTGCAATGGGGAATCTGCACAAACTTCTGATTGGACTTCTTTGACATTTCTGCCTTTGTCTTCCATTGATCATTCTTCCCGATCACAATAATTCCAACATCTCTTCTCATACATTCTCTGACAATATGAGAACTGATCTTGTGAAGCTCATCATTCAGGAAAAAGGCTCTGTTTCCGGAAATACTGTCCAGCATCTTTGTCTTCAGAGATACTTTCTTCGGATCATGTCCCTTCGTGAGGATTCCGCAGTACTTTGCCCTGTTCTTGTTGTAGAACTGATTCATGGCTTTGACTGCACCGCCCTTGTACAATACCGGCTTTTCACCGTCGTTAATGACTAAAGCTGCGATGTTGTCTACACCAAGATCAATCCCTGCAATATGAACCGCATTTCTTTCGGAAACACTCTTTTCATACTCGAAGGTTACAGAGATCAGAAAATCACCATAGTACGGAATGACTTTGACTTCTTTAAGAACCGCATTTTCAGGCATGCGCATATTCAGAGTCTCTTTTGTCTTCGGGAAATGAAGATACATTGTTCCGTCATCTCTCTGATAGATTCTGCATTCCTGATTGGTAATGGTAAAAGAATGAAAATCTTTTTTGCAGTAACGGGGCATTTCAGGTCTGCCTGTAAAAGCGGAAGGATCAATGTAATACACTTCCAGAGCCTTTAACCATCCCTTGAAATCATTGACTGCATTCTTTAATACCCATTGAGCAGTCTGGGCAGGAAGGCCATTGAAGTAATCAGGATTCTCTGTACATCTCATAAGCTTTTCGAGAAAGTAATAACTCATGAGCTTACCCAGCTTCTTTCTTCCGCTCTTTGCACAGGTTGCTAAAACCTCATCAATGACTTCTTTCTGCAAAGGATGAATATGATCGGATTTATAAGCAGTGAACCATTGACGCACTTTGAAAAGAGCCGCATTTCTCAAGTCTTTACATCTGGCAGACATGAGAGTGCAGTATTCAAAGAGACCGGGATACTGAGACTTTCTGATGCGGTACTTGGTAACGGAGTACATATGGTTTTCCTTTAGCACTATTATACCCATGCGTTGCGCATAAGTCAATATAGAGCGACATATAGCGCTATTAATTCTTCTTATGTATCACATTACGCTCACCTTAAGCTCGCTGAAAGATTTATAAGGCGCAATTCATCACCGCCCAAGCTTTTTGAGCTATGGACGGGGTCTTCTTGCAGGGTGGATAAAGCTGACCTGAATTGTACAGATCAGCTGTTTTGTTCATTTTCTGTTACGCAGATATTCTTCTGCACCGGCCAGTTCCGCTTTGTCGTTGCAGCCCTGAACCTCCTGCCAGTCAGAGGCGGTGAGTGCCTTGACGGTATGGCCGAGTCTGTTCATGATCTCAACCAGGTCGGTGATGTAGTATTCATGCTGGGCATTGTCATTGTTGAGAAGCGCAAGGCCTTCCCAGAGGGATTTGTTGTTGAAGCAGTAAATACCCATGTTCACTTCACGCACAAGCTTCTCCTCATCGGTGGCATCCTTGTACTCCACGATTTTTTCCACGGTGCCGTCCGCATTGCGGATGACTCTGCCATAAGGTCTTTCCTCGGGCAGTTCCGCACTCAGGATGACCATATCCGCATCTTCGCATGCGTCATAGAGCGCCTTGTATGTAGAGGGTCTGACACAGGGGCAGTCGCCGTTTGCGACCAGGGTGAGTCCGTCTTCGTTTTCCAGCTGTCTTGCCTGCATGACCGCATGTCCGGTGCCGAGCTGCGGCTCCTGGACGGCGAATTCGCAAAGGCCCTTCATCTGTTCCTCAACCAGTTCATGACGGTAGCCGACGATGACGACAATTCTTTCCGCGCCTGCTTCCTTAATGGATTCATAATCTCTTTCGATCATGGTTTTGCCGAGAATGGTATGAAGCACTTTGGGAAGATCGCTCTTCATGCGGGTGCCCTTGCCGCCGGCCATAATCACTGCGTTTCTCATAATCTTTCACTCTCCTGTATAGATTCGTGTCTTTCTGACAAAGTATTTTTCCTGTCTTAACTGCTCCATGGAATCATTGAGCAGCTGCGCATTTCTGGTGATGCCGAACACGGTGGATCCGCTGCCGCTCATCAATACGCCGTCAAAGCCCATTTCATGCAGTCTGCTCTTGACGGTGCGGATCTCCTTCACCAGCTGAATGGCAGCCGGTTCCAGACTGTTGCCAAGCGAGCTCACCACGCCTTCGTAATCATTCATGATCAGGGCGTTCATCAGCTTCATGCAGTCGGGATGTTCATTTTCTCTGCTGTCAACGATGTCAAATGCCTCTTTGGTGGAAACGCCCTTTCTAGGTTTGACCAGAAGGATATCAAAATCCGGTGAACATTTGAACGGCATGATCTTTTCGCCGATGCCTTCAACCAGAGCAGGCTTGTTCATGATGCAGAAGGGCACATCCGCGCCGACCTGTCTGCCGGTTTCGATCATCTCCTCCATGGACAGATTCAGCCTCAGCATGCGGTTCATCATCCGGATGGCAGCCGCCGCATCCGCGCTTCCCCCGGCCAGTCCCGCTCTTGTGGGAATGTGCTTGGCCAGTCTGCATTCGAATTCATCACGGAAGCCGTATTTTTCCTGCATGACACGGATTGCCTTGATGATCGTGTTCTTCTCATTGACGGGAAGATAGCTGCGGTTGAGTTCCAGAGTCGTCTCATCGGCGAAGTTCATTTCCAGGACATCGTAGAAATCAATCGGCACCATGATCATTTTCAGTTCATGATATCCGTCATCCCTTCTGCCCACCACATCGAGGCAGAGATTGATTTTTGCATATGCTCTTTCTTTCATTGCAATTCCTCATAAATTTTCCGTAACTCATCCACGGACAATTGCTGGGCTCTTCTGCCCTCCTCAATACCGGCTTTTTCAAGTACGGTTTTAGCCAGGGCGGCATCATCCAGATATTCACGCAGATTGTTATAGATGGTTTTTCGTCTTTGTTTAAAGCAGCCTCTGACCAGATCGAAGAAGGAAGTCAGCTCCTGCTTGGAAAGAGAAGTGTTCTTTCTTGCGAACTGGATGATCACGCTGTCCACATTCGGGGAGGGATTGAAACTTCTGCCGGGTACGGTAAACAGTTTCTTCACATCGAAGAGATATTGTCCCTCTGCGCTCAAAGCGCTGTATTCGCTGTCGCCGGGTCTGGCGGCAAAGCGTTCACCGACCTCTTTCTGCACCATGACCGTGATATATGCGATATCCGGACATTCAAAGATGCGGAAAAGAATCGGGGTGGTGACATAGTAAGGCAGATTGGCACAGACGGATACGCTTCCGTATGTTTCTTTCAGTTCCTTTACCTTTGCGTCAAAATCACATTCCAGGAAATCCTGCAGAAGGATTTCCACATTATCGTATTCCGAAAGCACATCATGGAGCACCGGAATCAGATTTTCGTCAATCTCATAGGCAGTTACGTGCTTTGAATTCTTCGCGAGCATTTCGGTCAGACCGCCGATGCCCGGGCCGATTTCAATGACCGCCCCTTCGCAGTGGCTTGCTTTGGCGCAGCGCTCCACGATAATGGGATCCACGAGAAAATTCTGGCCGAAGTTTTTCCGTGCCCTGAGTCCGTATGTTTCCAGGATTTCTTTTGTTCTGGATGGTGTGGAGATCGCTCTTGTCATGAATGGATTACCTTTTCGAGTTCTTCTTTCGTGATGCCAAGACAATTCAGTCTTCGTAACATGGTTTTCGCATTGCCGAAACCGATATGCAATGCATTGCCTGTCTTTTCGCGCAGTTTTGCGCTGTCTTTTGAACCGGTGAGTCCGAGTTCATAAAGATCATTGGCAGTGATGGTTTCCTGAGGTCTGTCCTCATAGATGATCAGATTCGCCAGCGACTGTTCCAGATCATCTCTTCCGGCATGTTCAATGCCGACCTTATGATCCGTTCTGGCGGCCTTCTTGTCAATGAAGGCATTCAGACATCCCGGCACAGCCCGGTTGATTTCATTGCGGATTCGGTTGCCCGGCGAATCGGGATCGGTGAAGATGATGACCCCTCTTGTTTTCTGTGCCTGCCTGATCCGTTCGATCACCTCCTCACCAAGGGAGGTTCCGCCTGTTTCGATTGTATCGCATTCGAAGAATTCTTTCAGTTTTGCGCTGTCATGTCTGCCTTCGACCACGATCAACTGTCTGATCTGTTTCATTGGTTTTCCCCGCTCAGGAAACGATGCCAGTTGGCATGGATGACTTCCGCCATATATTCCTCGCTGACGCCCCTGACTTCCGCCATTTTCTTAACGATCAGCGGGATATAGGAAGGCTCGTTCCGCTTTCCTCTGAAAGGTGTCGGGGCCATATACGGACAGTCGGTTTCGGAAAGCAGATATTTCTCATCGATGGATTCACAGACTTCTACCGAATGGCGCGCATTCTTGAATGTGAGTGCTCCGCCCAGGGCAATATAATAGCCGAGTTTTGTGAACTCCTTCGCCATTTCCTTTGTGCCGGAGAAACAATGCAGAAGACCATGTGTATGGTGCGCCTTCATAATATCAAATGTATCCTGCATGGCATCTCTGGAATGCACAAGAATCGGTTTGCCGATTTCTTTTGCCAGCTCAATCTGTCTGATGAAGACTTCTCTTTGCAGGGCTCTGACTTCCGGATCCTTTTCCCAGTAATAATCCAGGCCGATTTCACCGACGCATGAAATCATGGGATCTTTCACGGTCTCTTTGAATTCCTCCCACATCTCATCAGTCAGATCTTTGACATCCTCGGGGAAGATGCCGGCTGCCACCTGGAAACGTTTCGGATCCTTTTTAGCGAATTCGACCGCTTTCATTGTTTCATCGTGGGAAAGGGTGATGATCATGATCTGATCCACACCGGCCTGCTCACATCTGTTTAACATTTCTTCAAAATCATCCGCATACTGTTCAGCGAAAATATGCGCATGGGTATCAACATAATGGTTCATAGTATTTATTTTCCTAAGCAGAATCTGGAGAAGATCTCATCGAGAAGATTCTCCCTGCCTGCCTTTCCTGTGATTTCACGCAGCGCTTCCCAGCTTCTCTGTAAATCGAGTGTGACCAGATCCAGCTCCATGCCCGCCTTCAATGCATTGATGGCATCCTTCATGGCGGATTGTGCCTGGATGGCAAGACCGGTCTGTCTTTCGTTGTTCAGTGTATCGCTTTCAGCGGCGAACAGTTCGTTCTCATATTTTGCACGGATCGCCTCAACCAGAGGAGCGATGTCATTGTTGATGGCGGAGATGGAAAGCACATCTTTCATTTCAGCCTGATCATTTTTGTTATAGACAATGATGCGCTGTCTGCCTTCTGTCATTTCCAGAAGTTTCTGATCCTCTTCATTGAGTTCCTTGCCTGCTTCAAGAACGAGAATGACAAGCTGTGCCTCATTCATGGCATCGATCGATCTCTGGATGCCGATCTTTTCCACCTTGTCCTCACTTTCGCGGATACCGGCAGTATCAATCAGATTGAGTGTGATTCCGCCGATTCTCACGGTTCCTTCAACCAGGTCTCTGGTTGTGCCGGCAATGTCGGTGACAATCGCCTTGTCCTCTTCCAGCATGGCATTGAGCAGGGAGGATTTGCCGACATTGGGTCTGCCGAGAATGACTGTCTTGATGCCCTCTCTTGCGATGTGCGCCTTTTCGGCAGTCTCGATGATCTCATGGATCTGTTTCTGCCATTTTTCACAGGCGGGAAGAATCTCTTCTTCCGTCAGCTGGCGCACATCATCGTATTCCGGATAATCAATGTTGACTTCGATATTGGCAATGATCTGGGTCAGCTCCTCTTCCAGCGGCGCCAGCAATCTTGTGACAGAGCCTTTCAATGAATGAACGGCGCTTTTCGCATTGGTGGAATCCTTTGCGTTGATCAGATCATTGACCGCTTCCGCCTGGGAAAGATCCATCTTGTCATTGAGGAATGCGCGCTCGGTGAATTCCCCTCTTCTGGCCGGTCTGACACCGCAGCCATAGACAAGCGAAAGAATTCTTCTGGTGATATAGACACCGCCATGGCAGCCCAGTTCGATCACATCCTCGCCGGTATAGGATTTCGGCGCTCTGAAAACCGACACAAGCACTTCATCCACGGGCTCATCCCCGTCATAGACAGTGGCGTAGTGAATGGTATATCCCTTCGCATTGGAAAAATCCTTATGCGTCAGAGATGATACTGCATGCAATGCGTCATCTCCGGATATTCTGATTAAGGAAACAGCGCCCATGGCCGGGGCTGTGGCAATCGCCGCGATCGTATCTCTGAACATGTTCTTATCCTCGGCAATAAGTGTAACACAAGAAGCGCTGTGCTATGATACCGGTATGGAAAAAACAATGATCCCCGCTGTGATCCTTAAGGGTATGGAATCCCTCGGCTATACTTCCCTTCTGCCGGTACAGGAAGAAGTTCTTTTATATATGGATGAAACAAAAGACCTGTTCATCCAGGCTGAGACCGGTTCCGGTAAAACCGCTTCTTATCTGATTCCGGTGCTTTCAATGACGGATTCCTTATGCAATGACACACAGATTCTCATCATTGCCCCGACCAGGGAGCTGGCCGTTCAGATCCATAAGGAAGCGAACGCACTGTCCGTCTATGCGGGCATTCATTGTGTATGCGCAATCGGCGGGCTTGATACGGAAAAACAGATCAACGCACTGAAACACCGGCCGCATGTGATCATCGGCACACCGGGAAGACTTTGCGATCTGTTACGGCAGGATGTCATTGATCTTTCCCTGTTGAAATATCTGATTATGGATGAGGCGGATCAGATCCGCTCCACCGGCCAGGCGGAAGAAATGGATTTCATTCTGAAAAGAATCAATGAACCGCGGCGCATCTGTGTCTCGGCAACCATGGATGATGAGACTGCGTCATATCTTCATGATGATTACAGAAAGATCATCATGAATGTCAGTACAGAAATGAATGAAAGAATCGATGAATACTGTCTGTTATGCACAGACAAGGAAGAAAGTCTGTTTGAAATTCTCAGCCATGAGGAAATTGAATCCGCAGTCATCTTTGTCAATTACAAGAGCACTGTGAAACAGCTGAACCAGAAGCTGAAACAGAAGAAGATTCTTTCCGCGCCTTTCTCTTCCGATTATGATGAGAAAACCAGACTGAAAACCATTGATGCGTTCAAAGCCGGAACTATCCGCATCATCGTCGCAACCGATGCGATGGCAAGAGGTCTGGATCTGCCCGGCATCAGCCATGTCATTCATTATGATCTGCCTCTGGATACAAACACCTATATCCACCGAAGCGGCAGAAGCGCGCATCAGCAGAATGAAGGCATCACCATTTCATTGATCGCAGCGGATGAAATGCATTCGGAAACCGCAAAGATGATCATGAATGAATCATCAAAACTGGTGATTGATCATTCAAAGGCAAATGATTTATCTGTCCCTTTGGCAAAAGAGATCAAGCGAAATGATGACACGGTCATGATCCTCATACGCGGAGGCAGAAATGAAAAACTGAGGCCGAAGGATATCGTCGGAGCACTGACTTCCAGAATTGCGTTTGAAGAGATCGGCACAGTTGAAATCCAGGATCAGTACTCTCTGGTCAGGATTATCAATCATGACGCATCCATCATCGATGAACTGAACGGTTTGAAAATCAAAGGAAAAAAGAGAAGAATCGAAATTTCAAGAAATCAGGATTAAATATCTGAGAATACCGGAACAGATTTACACACACCCTATTTACTGAATCATTTTTCAGTGAAAACAACTTCAGTAAAGCAGAACGCAGCGGGCAATCAGATTTCACAAATCTTTCTCCAAAATATATTGACCGCCGGTCAGTCCATGTGTATATTAATCTCAAGTGAGGGAGTAACAGGCGGCACCGCATAACGCGGCTGATCGTCAGGACGATGAATTCTCATCCGGTCAGCCTTAATCTGTGAGACTCGCGAACAGCTGTAAACTGTCCGTGAGCATATATCTTAAAAATCACGGGTACAGTGAAGCTGTATCCGTTTTTTCAATATCACATGAAGCTGAGCCGGAAGGCTGGAAATGTGCGGGCAGACAGAAGGCTCATATATGAAAACCGCAAGGAGGTCTATATGGAAAAATTTGTCGTTTTCATCCCGATTATCATCATTGCATTGCTCGCAGTTGTAATTTTACTGACAGGCTATGTCAAGGCATCTCCTGACAAAGCGGTCATCATCTCCGGTTTAAAGAAAACACCGAGAGTATTGATCGGCCGGGCTGGTCTGAAAATCCCCTATCTTGAGAAAGTCGACCATCTTTATCTGAACCAGATTTCAGTCGATATTAAAACGGACTCGTATATTCCGACCAATGACTTCATTAACGTCAAAGTCGACGCGATCGCAAAGGTCAGAATCGATACAAGTCCGGAAGGAATGCTCAAGGCAGAAAGAAACTTCCTGAACAAGAAACCGCAGGACATCGCCCTTGATCTGCAGGATTCCCTGCAGGGCAACATGAGAGAGATCATCGGCACACTGGATCTGAAAACAATCAACACCGACCGTGATTCCTTCTCAGATCAGGTCATGGCCAAGGCATCCAAGGATATGGAAAAGCTCGGCATTGAGATTCTCTCCTGCAATATTCAGAATGTCACCGACGAAAACGGTCTGATCAATGATCTCGGTATGGACAACACCGCCAAGATCAAAAAAGACGCAGCCATTGCCAAAGCCGAGGCGGACAGAGATGTCGCCATCGCAAAGGCGGAAGCTGACAGAGCTGCCAATGACGCTAGAGTTGCCGCCCAGACGGAAATCGCCAGAAAGAACAATGAGCTCTCTGTCCGCGAATCCGAACTGAAGTCCATGTCCGATACGGCAAGAGCACAGGCGGACGCAGCTTATGAAATCCAGAATCAGGAACAGCAGAAAGTCATTCAGACCGCAACCGTGAATGCTCAGATCGCAAGGGCTGAAAGAGAAGCGGAACTGAAACAGAAGGAAGTCAGTGTCAGACAGCAGGAACTCGCGGCTGCCATCGAAAAGAAAGCGGACGCGGACAAATATGCGGCGGAAAAGGCTGCCGAAGCAGCATTAATCAAAAAGCAGAAAGAAGCCGAAGCTGCCAGATTCACAGCTGAGCAGGAAGCGGCCGGCATCAAGGCAAAATATGAGGCGGAAGCAGCCGGTATTGCCGCAAAGGGCAAGGCGGAAGCGGAAGCCGCAAGACTCAAGGGTCTGGCCGAAGCTGAGGCAATGGAAAAGAAAGCCGAAGCTTATAAAAAGTACAACGGTGCCGCCATGGCGGAAATGATGATCAGAATCATGCCTGAGATGGCTGCCGAAATCGCAAAGCCTCTCTCCTCCATCGATAAAATCAATATCTATGGCACAGGTTCAAATGATGCCGGTGCTTCCCAGATCTCCGGCAATATGCCCGTGATTATGAAGCAGGTATTTGATACGATGAGTGAGGCAACCGGCGTTGATTTCGCTGAAATCATGAAGGCAAACACCTATGACGCAAAGGTCAACCGCAATATCCACCTGGAAAGCTCAGGTGCTGCACTGGAGGTGAAATAAATGAAAATCACAGGCGTATGTCCCAAGTGCGGACAAACCAATATCATCCGGATCGAGGGACAGGCAAAAGCATACGGTGCAGGCAATAATATCCCCGTAGGCATCACGATTTTCTCCTATGTGAAGGTTCCCCGCTATGTGTGTCTGGACTGCGGATATTCGGAAGAATGGATTGACCTGGAGGATCTTCCGGTACTGGAAGAAAAGTTCCGTTAATCATGATGAAAGCCGGCTGATGATCAGCCGGCCTTTCTTATTCAGATTCGTCTTCGCGCAAAGATGATACCGTGACACCGGCACCGAGTTCTTTCAATGTGCCGTTTCCTTTCGGGGTCACATTGTTCAGGATAATATCCGGATTTTTGCGTTTCATGAATGCCGCAAACCGTTCCGCCTCGCCTTTGTCAATTGCCTGCATATCGAATGTGCCTTCGGAATTGGTCAGATGAAGAATGATCTTTCTTCCTTTTTCCTCAAGGGACATTTCCCTGATTCCGGTTGTTTTCTGTTCTGAAACATTGAAACCGCAGCCGGCAAGCATTCTGTCCTCAAGGATGAAGGAACGTTCGAGCATGCCGCCTTTTTCATATTCATCCACATTTTGAGCCTTGCGGATCACAGAGGAGATTCTGAATTTAAAGCGGTAATAGAAGAACATGATCGCCAGCAGGATTACAGCGAGAACAGCCATGATGATCTTATATTTTGTTTCATGGGTTTTGTTCTCCATCCACGCAATTGCGAAAATGATCAATGCCAGCATTGTCATCGGTGTGCTGAACACAATGGCAAGCCGGTTCATATAGAATCGTTTTGCCATCAAACCCCCACGTTTCCGCTGGATTTGCCTGCCTCACCCTGGGTGAGCGGAAGCCATGGAATGAATTTGACAATGCATTCCTGCCAGAAAATCCAGTCGTGCTTCCCTTTCCACTTTGACCATTTGACGGAATATCCGAGCTCCTTGAGTTTCTTTGCAAATTCCTCATTGGCCGGATACAGGGAATCTTCCGTTCCGCAAGCCATCCAGATCTTCGGTTTCTCGCCGTCTTTCAGCTTTTCAGCCAATGCATCGTAATCATTGACGCTGCCTTCGTAATCCTTCGCATTCTTCAGATCAAACATCGTTTCATAATTCTTCTTCGTCAGAAGATCCTGGACATCCTTATTCCGGGAATTGATGATGTTGTTTTTGATCAGTGCGGCGGAGAACAGACCGAGATAACCGAACTTCTCCGGATGTTTCAGTCCGTTGACAATGGTTCCGAAGCCGCCCATGGAAAGGCCTGCCAGGAAGACATGTTCCCTGTCTGTATATACCGGAAAAGTGCGTTCAATGAAATCGGGAAGTTCTTCGGAAATGAATGTTCCGTAAAGGTCGCCTGTCTTTGTGGAATCGACATAGAACTTGTTGTCTCCGCTGGGCATGACGACACAGAGATTGTAAGTGTCCGCCAGAGCCTGCACGGTTGTGCCGCTGATCCAGTCTGTATAATTGCCCAGAATTCCATGAAGCAGATACAGAACCGGGAATTTCGCCGGCGCTGCAAGCTGACCGAGATTTGTTCTCTTGTCAGTCGGAATGATGACATTGACTGTCGCGGTTCTCATCAGTGAGTTTGAATAAAAGTTGACTTCCATCTGTGCCATAGATCAATTCTCCTTTTTGTATTGTTCAGCTGATTCAGCTGTTCTGTACAGATAACGGATCACTTCGGCGGGATATTCGCCGGCGGCTGTTTCATTGGTCACCATGACTGCTTTGGCGCCGTCAATAACCGCATTGAAGATATCGGAAACCTCCGCTCTTGTCGGAACGGGGGAATGAATCATTGACGTGAGCATCTGTGTCACAACCAGGAACGGTTTATGATGCTGAAGGCAGATGCTTTCGATTTCCTTCTGTGCTTTGGGAAGCTCCCATAAAGGCATATCATTGCCGAGATCCCCTCTTGCAATGACGATCATATCCGCATATTCAATGATCTCCTCAAGATGGTCAATGCCTTCTCTTGATTCAATCTTCGCAAAGATGCGGATGTCTTCGCAGCCGTTTTCATTGAGGACTCTTCTGACTTCCTTCATCTGATCCCCGCCTGTGACAAACGGCTGCATCAATGCACTCACTCCGTATTTCTTCGCATCTTTGATATTGATCAGATCCATTTCAGTAAGTACAGGACCATGGATATTCTTATCCACCACTTTGACAGATTTACGGGAAGAGACCGTTCCGCCTCTGATGACTGTGCAGACAATTGAATGTTCTTTCTTCTCTTCTGCAAGAAGTTCGATCTTTCCGTCGTCGATCAGGATATGATCATTTTCCTCAATCGCATCAAGAACACGTTTCGGAATGGTGATTCCTTCGGATAAAGAAAGAACCACTCTATCATTTTCTCTGATTTCGTAAGGTGTGCTGACTTTGCCGATTCTGAGTTCAGGTCCCTGCATGTCAATGAGCAGCTCCGCTTTGACTCCCGCATTTTTTGCGGCGGTATGGAAATGATCAAGCATTTCTTTTGCGGATGAAAGAGAGCTGTGCGAAAGATTGAGACGCATGCCGCTCATACCGTTACAGAACATCTCTTCAAGTATTTTCACATCCGAACAGGCCGGACCGATTGTGCCGAATATTTCAATCATGATTTCACCGCTATAATCATATCATTTGCCCGAAAAATGAAAACCGCATGCCTTCGACATACGGTTCATCATCAGTTGATTACTGTTGTTTTGCCAGCTATGCAGCTTTTGTTCCGGCGATCTGTCCGGAAACGAATGTCCAGGACTGAGCGGAGATATGCGGCTTCCCGAAACAAGCTGCATAATACAGGATTGTTTTTAGAGTTCTGTTCCGTGACTGCGGATCACTTTCTGATACCACCAGAAAGAGTCTTTGCGGATTCTTTTCAGAGAACCTCTGCCTTCATCATCCATATCAACATAGACAAGGCCGTAGCGCTTTTTCATTTCACCTGTGCCTGCTGAGATGATATCAATCCATCCCCAGACAGTCAGCCCGATCACTTCGACGCCATCCAGATTAATCGCCTGAGCGATGGATTTCACAGAATCTCTCAGATAATCGATCCGGTAGTCATCATGAATCTTTCCATCGACGACTGTATCCTCAGCGCCAAGACCGTTTTCAACGATCCATAACGGTTTGTGATAGCGGTCATACAGTTCATTGAGAGTCAGTCTGAGGCAGTCCGGATCAATGGTCCAGCCCCATTCGGATTCTTTAAGATACGGATTTTTGAGATTTCTTCTTTCCGGTTCTTCTGAAGAAACACACATGGATTTATAACAGGAGAATCCGATGAATTCACAGGGATATTTCCTGATGAGTTCAAAATCCTCTTCTTCTGTTTCCAGAACAACGCCGTTTCTTTCGTATTCCTTCAGCTTATAGGCAGGATAGAAACCTCCGACCTGCACATCGCTGAAGAACAGCGCATCTCTTTCCCTATCCATTGCCAGCAGCTGATCCTTCGGATTGCATGAATATCCATAGACAGGCATATATGCCAGCATCTGTCCAACCATCATATCCGGATTGATCTCGTTTTTCAGTTTTACTGTTTTCGCGGAGGCCACAAACATATGATGTGCCGCCTGGGCGATTGCCTGCGGGCTGTATTCCGGTACGCCGGCGCAGATCAGCGGGAAATTGGCAATGTTGTCAATCTCATTGAATGTCAGCCAGTATTTCACTTTGTGCTGATATCTGGTGAACAGAACCTTTGCATATCTTTCAAAGAAACCCACAACCCTTCTGTCTGACCAGCCGCCATAACGCAGAGTCAGAGCCAGGGGCATTTCGTAGTGACACATGGTCACAAGCGGCTCGATGTCATACTTTTTCAGTTCATCAAATACGCTGTCATAGAACTGAAGGCCTTCTTCATTGGGTTCTTCCTCATCTCCCTGCGGGAAGATGCGGGCCCAGTTGACAGACATGCGGAATACTTTGAATCCCATTTCCGCTGCCAGAGCGATATCCTCTTTGTAGTGATGATAGAAATCCACGCCCTTCAGGCTGGGATAGTATTCATTGTCCAGAACAGCGGGTTCCGCGTTTTCGGGCAGAACCAGGGAAGTTCTCGGTCTCAGTGCGGTATACCCTGTTTCGCCGGTGGTACGGTTGATCCATGTCATCTGCCGGCTGTGCGTTCTTGATCCGCCGGTCAGCACATCGCAGATGCTCAGACCTTTACCGCCTTCCATGCCACCGCCTTCATATTGATTGGCTGCTGTCGCGCCGCCCCACAGAAAGTTTTCCGGGAATCTGAATGTGTCAGTCATTTTTCATTTCCGCCTGTTTTTCTGCGACTTTGTTGCTGATGCGGACAAACGGTGCATACAGCATGACAATTGCAGCGAAGGCAACGAACTGGACAAGAACTGCTGTGAAACTGCCGCCGGTTGCCAGGAAGGCGTTGATAAACGGAGGAGTAACCCACGGAACATCAATATATGTAATCGGCATGATTCCGATTTTTGTAGCGAGATAGCCGATCGTTGATCCGAGAACCGGTGCCAGAATAAACGGAATCATATAAACAGGATTCATGACAATCGGCAGTCCGAAGATAACCGGTTCATTGATTTCGAAGATACCTGCCGGAAGAGCGAGCTTGGCGATCGCTCTTTCATCTTCACGCTTGCTGAAGAGCAGAATTGCAGCAATCAGACCAAGTGTGCAGCCGAATCCGCCCAGGCCGCCGAAGAGAACATTGAAGGGCTTTGTAACAATTTCAGTAGGTGCCATGCCGGCATTCACGAGATCGATATTCTTTGTCAGCGCAGCGAGGAACAGAGGCTTTGTAACAGCACTGGTGACTGCTGTGCCATGAATACCGAAGACCCAGAACAGACTTGTGAACAGAGCGATGCCGATAAAGCCGAACGGTGTCTGGACGATTGCGCCAAGAGGTGCCTGAAGAATTTTGTAAACCAGTTCATTGAGTTCCATGCCTGTGAAGCTGAAGAATGCGAAGCGGACAGCGCACAGGATGATGATTGTAAGACATGTCGGGATCAGGGAAGAGAATGCCTTGCCGACATTGGCCGGTACAGAATCGGGCATATGGATCTCGAACTGTCTGACTTTGGCGAGTTTGCTGTAAAGAAGAATTGCGAAGACCGCGATGACCATGGCATAGAACATACCCATGGAACCGGTGACATCCTGACTGAGACCTGTTGCGATGACACCATCAGCTCCCATGACCGGGAATGATGTCGGACTCATGCATACGTAAGAGATCAGGCCGAGGAAACCGCCGAACAGCGGATCCACATCATAGCGTTTGGAAAGGCTGTGTGCCATGTTGAAGGCAAGCAGCAGGGCGATGAGATTCAGACAGCCGTAGTAGATGCCTGACCACATGGAGTTCCAGCCGACGAGGAATTCAAAACCGGGAACTGTCGCAAGACCGGCTTTCGGTGAGCAGATCAGGCTGGTAAACAGTGTTGCAATGGATGCGAGAATGATGAAAGGATTTAAAACGATAAATGCTTCCTGGATACTGGAGATGATCTTATTGTTGTTGATCTTTCCAGAAATTGCGATGATTTTTGAGACAAAACCGTCATTTGTTTTTTCCATTTTTCCTATCTCCTCGTATATTGCTTGTAGATCAGGATATTTGGAATATAGAAGACGATTTCATTCCATCCCCTGCAGGGGATGGAATGAAAATCGGCTTTTCCCG